>CAMNAT010000357.1 GCA_946531785.1 uncultured Oscillospiraceae bacterium | reverse complement strand
CAGAAAGGGTGAAGCTTTCGCTTCACCCTTTCTGCTTTGGTGCGGATGACAGGACTTGAACCTGCACGGCTGTTAACCACTAGAACCTGAATCTAGCGCGTCTGCCTATTCCGCCACATCCGCATATTCTAAAAAATACTAATACAGTATAACAGATTTATCTCGATTTGTCAAGTATAATAAATGAAAAATCCACGGTTTTTAAATAAGTTGAGAATCGTTAATAGGCTTATATATTTCAGTTTAGCCTATTCCCTTGTTGCCGGATAGGGTGATATACATCACAACAACTGCACAAAGCGTGAGAAAAAATACACTTATCCCTCCCGCCATGCCAGTTTTTCGAACACAGTATATCCCGTATGCTATCGTCCTTATCAGGACATATACTATCATTACAGAAAACATTATCACAGCCGCCATACTTTACCATTCCTCCATTCAAAATAACATTTCTGCCCCGTAAACCCGCTCAACAAAGCCGTTTTTCGCGTCTTTCCATCTATTCCCTTTTTAGCTTTTTTATGTCCCTTTTTGGGTATGCTTAAAAATGGCTTCATTATGCTGTTTTCACTATATTTTTCTTATGTTGTTATATTTCTGTCATTCTGTTATTTTCAGTTTATTTCTGCTCTAATTCCGCTCAACAAAGCCATTTTCTATCATTCATAAAAATAAGTCATTCCCGTCCGTTTTGTTGTAAGATCGGTATGCACGGTAAAGCTCCACTTCCGCGGCTCAAAGCTCCGGCAGTATTCTTCATAGCCGCCCGTTTCCATAAACTGCCTTTTTAATCTGCCCCGTATACCGAGTATGTCAGCGTTCATTTCATTATATACCTTATGGATCAGCTCTTCTGCTGCTGTGCTCACCATCTCGGATGCCTCTTGGTCTGTCCTTCCCTCATTGTAGGTCCGCTGATGTGATAACGGCGCGGAAAGCAGCTCCGCCTGTAGCTCGATATAAATATCCACATGCTTGCTGTTTCGGTCTATCTCATATTCCGGTGGTGTCTTTTCCTCGATACGCATGGTTATAGGGTCATCAGGAGAGGTATCGGCACAGAAGTTTATATTCATTACCGTAAAGTGATCCATAAGGATGTTATGCAGCTCTGTCTCTGTGCTGCCGAGCTGTCCGATATATTTATCTCCCTTAAAAACCGCGGAGCCAAGTACTTCGCTCTTATTATAAAGCTTCTTTCCTGTCTGTCCCGCGTAATAGTTGCGTGTCTCCTTTTCAAAGCCGCCCTTGTTTATCTCCGCCTCCTGCTGGCTGAAATTTTCTGTACTTTTTGTCCCCTTTTCCTCGCCGTGCGTTTCCTCTGTTTCCGCTACTCCGGCAAGCGGCAGAATGCAGTCCTTTGAGCCTGAAACGCAGGCTGAATAGAAGTCAAGCGCTGTATTCTGCGGTATCGCACTGCCATTCTTGTTTTCATATGTCAGCTGATAGTATTTCACAGGATTAAGCTCCAGAGACGGCTTGACCTCTTCCAAGAACTTTTCCGCGTCCGGCGCGACGGAAATATATATATCGGCGCGTATATCGTTGTTGCGTATTATAACATCATTGAGCGGCGACAGCCCTTCCCTCGCCACATCCTCCGACACAACAAATACCTTAGCATGTGAAAGCGACAGATCCTTCGAGATTATCGTATCCGCAACATTTATTGCCGAATACAGTGTCGGTGCCTCGACAGTGATATTTTTTACTATGTTTCCCCCGCTGCCGCCTTTTTCACTTGCGCCGCCGCTGATCTGCGTCGGCTGTGCGAACTGTATCGTGTAATAATAGCCCTCATCGGACTTGTTTATACCGAGCGCGGTCACATATGCCATATTATCCGGCTCCTCACATGACGCGAGGAGCATCACCATAACCGCCACGGGCAAAAGCTTGATTATTTTCACTACCTTAGTCCTCCATTTGTTTCACGTGAAACATTTTATCTATTACTCCAAATATCAACGGCAATGCAAATGCCGGTATATATATCCACCTGTTTATCGTGCTCTCCCATCCGACGATGACAGAAAGACTGTCCGGCAATATCGATGCTCCGATAAGCATAACTGCGATAACCGGTATCAACGGCGGCGCAGCGCGAAGCGCAAATGATGTTTTCCAGGTCTCCGCCATCATATACAGATAGAATGAGCAGTACAGCAAAATAGATATCGACCATATAAACTGAAATACTGCTTCAAGACGCGAAAAGAAGCTTCCGAGCTTTATCAGTCTTTCAAGCTGATACACCGGCATCAGGTATTCCGCGCTGACGGGATATGTGTATGAAAGACAATATGCGGTGATTATCATCACAACGATCACACCGCCCATTATTATCACCCATATTCCGCTTCTTCTGTAATCGCCCCTCTCCTCCATTAGCGGCAGCAGGAGATTTAAGATCAGAAGATCGGAAAACACTGAAAGAAACGGGATATTATCTATAAACAGATCTTGCGCTCCGCCGCCTAATATCGGGAATATATTATCCGGATCTATTGTCGGGATAAGAAATATGATAAACACCGCAAAAACAAGCCCCGCTATCGGAAGATAAAGCTGTTGAAGTCTTGCGATAGCTTCTATCCCGCAATAAGCGCCAAGCACGATGCAGACCGCGAGCAAAATGCCTATAAGCTCGGTATGACTTGTCTGCAGAAGCACGAGCCGGACAGCCTCATAGAATATTCGTATTACGGAAAAGAAATTTGTAAACAGCACCGCAAAGACAAAAACACCTGTTATTATCCTCAGCGGCGCGCCGCCGTACTTTTCGGCAAGCTGTATAATATTCTTATCCGAGCTGTATATGACCGCTGTAAATCCGAACAAAAGCAGCGCGAGCAGCACTATATATATAGAAGATATCCATGCGGCATTCTTGCAAACCTCTATTATATTATGAGGAAATGTCAGCAGCATCTTTGCCGCAAATGCATTTATAAACAATGAGTTAAGCTGTTT
>CAMNAT010000356.1 GCA_946531785.1 uncultured Oscillospiraceae bacterium | reverse complement strand
CTGGAAATAGTGGAACGCATCCTTCATAAGCCCTCTTCCCTTCATTTCCGCAAGCCTTTCAGATACGATTACCACAGCATCAGACTCCGCCGCTATCTCGTCCTGAGCCGCTTGTATCTCGTGATAGGTATAGTCCTCACCACCGTTATACTCGCCTGTTTTGATCAGAAAGCATTTTTCTATTCCGTGCTCTTGCATTACAGAAAGCATATTGAAAAATTGTTTTTTATATACCTCCCGCGGTGTTTTAACATCCCCGTCAGATTCACCCTGACACCAAAGCACATATTTATGCCGTATCACATGATCGTTATTTTCAAGATACCTTACCGCCATATCGAGCCGCTTTGCGGCATCATTTAAAAACGGTGTTCCGGGCTGCCACTGCTCTATTCTGCTGCCGCCCTTTGACGCTGATACACCAACGACCGGTATCTCAGTAATGCCATAGTAAGCATTTACAAACGCTGTGACCATCGAGCCGGTTTTCATATCACCATCATTTATGCCGTCAGACCTGTTTTCACGGCATCCGAACGGCTCACACAGTTCGCACAGCATATCAGGCGCGGTCACAGCGCGATACTCATATCCGGCACCCGGTAAAAGCTCCGGCGCAGACTCGGGATGGATATCCGAGGTTATACCGCGTCCCGCCATATTCGATTGTCCCATAAACATAAAAAGATCAACTGTCATTGTATTACTCCCCCATTGTTTGATATAACCATTATACAACATATCACAGAAAATGGCAAGTCCTCGGTTAATTTTCTCCCCTATAATAATACTTTCATAAAAGCATATTGCATTATAAAGGCTTCTTTATTTAAAATATATATTGACTTTTTTGCTGATTTGATATAAAATAGATGGGTAAATTTTTTAATGGAGGATTTTGTTATGAAGAAAATTTTTGGTATTGCAATAAGTGCCATCATGTGTGCAAGTCTTGCAGCATGCGGCGCTTCAAAGACAAGCGCACCGGCAGACAACGCTGCAAAGGACGCATCAAAGAGCGCAAGCAAGAGCTATGTTATCGCAACTGACAAGGGCTTCAGTCCTTTTGAATTCCAGGATGCAGACGGCAACATCATAGGCATAGACATGGATATCCTCGCAGCGATCGCAGAGGATCAGGGCTTTACATATGACCTTCAGTATATCGGTTGGGACGCAGCTATCGCAGCTTGCCAGTCAGGTCAGGCTGACGGTATGATCGCAGGCGCTTCGATCACAGACGAAAGAAAGCAGTCCGGCTGGAAATTCTCAGAGGGCTACTATGACGCAACACAGGGTATGGCCGTTGCAAAGAATTCGGACATAAAGGGCTTTGACGACATGAAGGGCAAGAAGATGGCTGTTAAGAACGGCACAATGAGCAACACTTATGCTGAGAGCATCAAGGATAAGTACGGCTTCCAGGTAGTTACCTTCTCGACATCACCGGATATGTATCAGGCAGTTATCGGCGGTCAGGTAGATGCGTGCATGGACGACACACCGATACTCAAGTACAACATCAAGACAGGCGAGCTTGCAATGCAGTATATCGACGGCACAGAGAACGATCCGGCTCAGTACGGCTTCGCTATCTTTGACGACAGCAAGGAAGAGCTTGTAGAGAAGTTCAATGCAGGTCTCAAGAACATCCGTGAAAACGGAAAGTATGATGAAATAATCAAAAAATATCTCGGATAAAAAATAACTTGAAGTATAAGGGTATTGGTTTTCCGATACCCTTATTTTTCGGTAAAAGGAGTTTCTTTAATGCTGCAAATTATCAACACATACGGACCGATGCTGCTTTTAGCGCTGGGTCAGACGCTGCTTCTGGCACTGTGCGGCTTATTTTTCGGATGCATTCTCGGCGTAATCTTTGGTCTGGCAAGCGTTGTCGACAACAAGGTTTCCAGAGCGATATCCAAAATTTATGTAAACCTTATACGAGGCGTTCCGATGATAGTTCTTGCGTTCTTCGTATTCTATGGTATACCATACGGTCTGAGGACGCTTATCGGAACAAAATTCACATTCTCGGCGCTTCAGGCGGGTACTATATGTCTTGCCGTTAACTGCGGCGCATATATGTCCGAGATAATCCGCGCCGGAATTCAGTCCATCGACCCCGGTCAGATGGAGGCTGCGCGCAGTCTCGGTCTTTCATATTGGCGCTCGATGTTCCGCGTAGTCCTTCCCCAGGCGATCAAGAATATGATCCCCAGCATCGTGAATCAGTTTATAATCACACTGAAGGACACATCCATCCTTTCCGTTATAGGATTCCCGGAGCTTGTAAACAAGGCACAGAATGTAATAGCCATCACATTTATGTCGTTCCAGACATGGGCGATAGTGGCGGTAATGTATCTGGTCGTTATCCTGCTTCTGCAGCAGGTCGCTAACGCATTGGAAAGGAGACTCAGCCGTGACAGACAAAAATAATATAAAGGTACATGTTCAGAATCTCCGGAAGGATTTCGGAAAAAACACTGTCTTAAAGGATATTTCCGTAGATATCCATGAGGGCGAGGTCGTATGTGTTATCGGTCCCTCAGGCTCCGGAAAGTCCACATTCCTGCGCTGCCTCAACAGACTTGAGGACGCAACAGGCGGTGAGATCATAGTAGACGGATACAAGATAAACGATAAAAAGTTAAATATCAACAAGGTACGCGAGAACATCGGTATGGTATTCCAGCACTTCAATCTGTTTGCGAATATGAATGTGCTTGATAACCTTATGCTTGCGCCGGTAGATCTGAAAAAGGCAAGCAAGGATGAGGCAAGGGCTACCGCAATGCGGCTGCTTGACACAGTAGGTCTGGCGGACAAGGCGGACAGCTTCCCCTCTCAGCTCTCGGGCGGACAGAAGCAGCGTGTAGCGATCGCAAGAGCGCTTGCGATGTCGCCGGACATCATGCTCTTTGACGAGCCGACCTCGGCGCTGGATCCGGAACTGACAGGTGAGATCTTAAAG
>CAMNAT010000355.1 GCA_946531785.1 uncultured Oscillospiraceae bacterium | reverse complement strand
GTAATATTCATTAAAAGGCATATGCACTTTATTTATGGTTTCATATTCTTTATATAGAAAACGATTTTCCGGAGAGAGAATTTGTAGTTCAGATAGGGGCTTGAACCTCGTACATATGCCCTGTAATCAATATTGGTGCATATGGTCATATGGTGGACTACATATGCACCTATATCAAAAAAGGAGGAGTTTATGAAAACTCTTTGCGGCTCTTTGCTTGCGCTTTTTTCCACCGCTCATTGCAAGACATATGTGAACTTAGGGAGATGTTTAACAATTATTATCTATATCATTAAACTACACATATGTCCTGGAATCAACAATTGAGATGATAGTATGTATGCTCAAAAATGAACATACATACTATTCCTGTTTCGAGGCTTAAAACAGGTGATTATTATATCAACAACCATCATTCTTGAAAATACTCATTTCCGCAAAGCAGTAATCATCATCCCACATCATCTCTGGCTCACCGTTCCATATACATTTTTCTTTATAGAACGAGAACGGACCTACAGTGTAGCTTTCGCCTTCCTTTAAATGATGCGGCCCAAGTAGATTACGAAGATTATTAATAAGCGTAAGGCGTATTTTTTGCCTGCCGGATCCGAATCCTTGGAGTGATATTCTATTATCGGTCAAAGCTGTTTTACAATTACCGTTTATTTCTATCCTTACAGCATTTATACCCTTCATATCAAGCTCTAATACAGGATCATCTCCTTCTATGTCAATTTCACCTTCAAGCATAAGCTCACCGCAGAAGAACGGGAATCCCTGCCTCTCTATATTTTTAAGACCAATGCGCTCAGGTAATTCGGTTATAATAAAATCTCCGCTGTAACGCATAGCGTTTCTTCCAAGTTCATTCCATTCTCCTTCCGTTTTTACGCCGAAATCACCTATAAGGTATATAGCCTCTATCTCCATGTTATATGAAAGCTTGTTTTTCTCACTTTCAAATTCCCACGCATTTCTAAGATTCTTATAAAACTTTTCTGACTGTTCAAATGCACAATCAAAAGCTATCGTATTATCCCCCTCTTGGATCATGTCATGTATATCGATCGTTTTGAAGCTTTTATCCCGAAAATATCCCTGCGGCTTGCGCCTGAGCAGTTTGTCATTTATGTATATACTAAATATCTCCGGAGTTTCGCATACAAGCTTCAAGCTTTTTGGAATACTTTCTATCCTTATATGATATTCCTGATGAATATTTACCTTTCTTTCAAGCGTGTTCGCTCGTTCGCAAATATTAAGCACATAACCATTCTTCTCCTGTAATAGTCCGTCAAAATAATAATCACAACGATCAAGAGTTATTGCATTTATAGTATCTCTGCAAACCTTGAAGCTCGCCGAAAGATCTATTGTGTTCTCTATATGCTTGTCCTTATATACCGGCTTTGCTCCGTAGTCAATAAGCATAAGACTTCCCCAAGGCTCAAATTCATGTATGCCGCCAAACAGCTTTTTCTCACCTGTATAAAAATCTATTTCATGCCCTCCGGCGTTTATCCTTACAGTTTTTCGTTCCGCTGTACTGTTGACAAAGAAATGTAAAGTATAATTTTCATAATACCTTACTGTATATGCTATATCTTTATCCTCGGCTATATCATTATATGACAGATCCGATACATTACAAAGCTCACCGCCCTGATCAATGAATTCATTCAAAAGTTCAGATGTTGAAGGCAAAAACTCACCACAATATGATGCGATCACTTTACTGTAGCTTTGTGCGCCAATCACTATCCTGCCATGCTCGACTTTTGCATGGCGCTCCATTATTGTTTCATCACCCAAATGGAAAATTATATGCTTCCTTTCAAGCTCCTTAACAGCACTAAGAAACTCCTTGTTTAATTCATCCAATCCTTCATTTTCGTCATTATCAAAAAGCGACCATGCCGTGGTTTGCGGATGGATAAGCAACACCTCTGCTTTTTTCTCTCCCTCATTAAGCATCATGCCTTCTCTGGATAAGCTGTCTATGAGCTTATCGTACTCACTCCACCACGGCTGCTGATAGTACATAGCCGGCGGATAATCCCGCTTGCGTATGCCACGCAGCGAATACCCTTGAAGATGGGGACACAACAGATTTATACCCCGTACCATCTGCCATTCATATATTCCCTTAAGCTCGGCAAAGCTTACATTGTGTCCGCATAGTGCAAAGGTCTCTGACAGCACCGCTTCCTTTCCAAGCTGCTCTGCGACAGATGACACTTGACGAGCGGTAAGACAATTATACACATCTCTGCCCAACCAGTCCATGCCGGGTATATGAAAGTACTCATAATGCGGCATACACGCTCCGTTTGTCGTGAGCTGAGTGATCAGATCCTCTTCAAGAACAAGATGTCCGGTAAGTTTCAAACCACGCTCATTACACCAGTCATATATCTGCTTTAAAAACGCTTCTGAAAACAGATCTGTGACCAATTTCCAAAACCTTATCCGTGTTTGACGATATTCACCGACAGCCAGAAACAACTCTTCTAAATGCGGATATAATTCATCATTGTATCGTGTCTTGTATTCATCCTCAAAAACGAAGCTCCATGGGATACCGTCACGCGATATTTGCGGTTCATCGGTAAAAAAGCCTTCAATATCATTTCCATAGCGCTCATAATACGGCTCATATGTACTCTTTATGAAACTCTTTATTGCATCTTTGTCAAGCGTATCAACATAGAAAGGATTTATATCATAATAAAACCAATGCTCTCCAGCTTTGCAAATCATGTTCTCTGTCGGCTCTGTATCGGACATCCTGAGATACTTCTGCTGATACCGAATTCCTAAGCCATTGACCTTACCGTTGCCAAAGCCGGACGGCCAACCGTTCTCATCATATGCCCATGCACGCATCCCAAGCTTTTTACTCTCAGCTATCGCGACACTAATATTGTCAAACCATTCTTCACCCATATACTCTGTTTGCAACCCGCCGCGCGCGTGCATAAAAAA
>CAMNAT010000354.1 GCA_946531785.1 uncultured Oscillospiraceae bacterium | reverse complement strand
ATCCTTAACTATCTGAGCCTTTCTGCCTTTGTCTGATATGAACTGATCCCCGCTCACAACACGTCCCTCATGCACGCCGATCTCTGGAGCTGCCTCCGCGCAGGCAGCCTTCGCTGCATCGATGAGACCTTTATCCGCCTCAAATGAAAGCACCTCCATCCTCGGTATCTGTCCCTTCGGATACCCGAATCCCGTAGCATCCATATCATGGTGTAGCACGTCATCAGAAATAACGACATCTGCTATGTCGATCTCCGCGCGCAGTGAGCCGGCTATGCCGGTGTTTACTACTGCATCTACAGCGAAATCATCGACAAGGATCTGTGTGCAGACCGCTGCATTTACCTTTCCTATACCGCTGCGCACGATAGTCACAGGCACACCCTCAAGTGTTCCGGAGTAAAATACCATGCCTGCTTTTTCTGATGTTTTTTCAACCGCCATAGCTTCTCGAAGCTGTTCAACCTCCTCCTCCATGGCACCTATAATTCCGAGCATAATAATACCCCCTTGTATTTTGATATATTCTCTTGATTATATCAAATAAGGGGGATCTTATCAAACCGAAATCCGGTATGCTCCAAAACAAACCGACCTCGGTATCGCATAGGCTGATTGCTAGATAATATATCGTTGACAAAAACAAACCTTTGTATTATTGTTTTTCCTGCGGGAACGGCTGTCGCCTCGCACTCCTCATCAAAGTCAAAAGAATGAGATAAAAAAACCGTCCTTTTTAGATTTTAGCCGGTCTTAAGGACGGTTAGATATCAAACAAGGGCGGCGCAACTCAGTACCGCTCACGATGTAATTATAATATACGGATATATTTGATTCAATAAATTGCCGCTGTTCATTAACATAAAATGATACAGGAGAAAAATACATGAATAAGAAAATACCTATCCTCGCTGCCACACTTGCCGGAGTCTCTGTTCTTACCGGGTGCACCGGCTTTTCCGGCGGCGATAACACATCTTCTGCCGACGCTGTTACTGTGACCGAAACCACAACAATACCGCCCACCACAAGCGTATACAGCACCGCCAACACCGCCCACTACGAAGCTCCTGCCGAAAGCCAAAGGAGCGTGAGCTGGGATATTACGTTAAACAAGATGGAGATAAAGAAATACTTAAAGCCGCAGGGCATAGCCGATGATGATTACGCAAACCGTATAGTACCGCCAAACGGAAGCACTTACCGCTACGCAGAGCTTGATCTTACATTAAAAAACACCGGCAGCACCAAGCAAAGCTATATCACTTACGAATCTGCCGATGTATACACAGAGCTCCTCTGGGACGGAAACTCATATTACCCCACATATATAACGGATTCCACGGACGGCTATCCTGTCGATCCCATAATAAGCTATGTAGATGTCGAACCCGGCGAAACCGCCAATGTCCGCATAGCCTTTGAGGTTCCTAAAGAACTTGGTGAGTCTGAAACTCCGCTCAGGTATCATATCGTGTATAAAAACGGTGACGGAAGCGATGGGGTATATATAGATTTAAGATAAAAAAACCAATAACCTTAGTATATTGTTTGCGACTCTGAATGCCAAAGTAACAACAAACAGCAGGACATATACAAAGCCCGAAGGGGGCGTTTGTTTTCGCCTAAACAATCATAACTAATCGCGTACTACATGGCGAAAAAACAGCCCTCAAGGGCTTTTGTATATATCCTGCGTCACTTATCAATAAATTCTTACCGACCCTTATCCTTTAAATCTGTACCCGACCCCCCATATGGTCTCTATATACTTAGGCTTTGCCGAATCCGTTTCAATCTTCTCGCGGATTTTCTTTATATGCACCGTAACCGTCGCGATATCCCCCACGGAATCCATATCCCATATCTCTCGGAAAAGCTCTTCTTTCGTATACACATGATTCGGATGATCCACTAAAAATGCGAGCAGATCAAACTCCTTTGTCGTAAAGCTCTTCTCGTCACCGTCTACAAACACACGGCGTGCAGTCTTATCTATCTTTATGCCGCGTATCTCCACGATATCATTTTCCGGCTTATTATCCGTAATAAGCCTCTCATACCTCGCAAGGTGAGCTTTCACTCTGGCAACGAGCTCGCTCGGCGAAAAGGGCTTCGTCATATAGTCATCCGCGCCTGTGCCGAGTCCCCTTATCTTGTCTATATCCTCTTTCTTTGCGGAAACCATGATTATAGGTATGTTTTTTTCGCTTCTTACCTGCTTGCATATCTCATAACCGTCTATCCCCGGAAGCATTATATCCAATATGATTATATCAAAATCCTCGGCAAGCGCCGCTTCAAGACCGCTATTGCCATCTTCCTTTATAGTCACGTCAAATCCTGATAATTCAAGATAATCGCGCTCGATCTCAGCGATCGCCTCTTCATCTTCAACAATAAGAACCTTGCTCATATCACGCTCCTCCTCGTTTTCTTATGATTTTACCATAACTTTACAAAGATTGCACACTATTTACAATCAATTTTCTAAAGTAACATTCATTAAAAAAATAAGTGCGTCACAGGGACACACTTATTTTTTCTTCCTCGACTTACTCTTCATCTGATTATCCGGAAGCGTAAGCTGCATTCCCTCTTTATACCTGAGCAGATTGATATGGAAGGTCGTTCCCTCGCCTTCAGTCGAGTCAACCCAGATACGCCCTTTATGGTCATCTATGATCTTCTTAACGATGGCAAGACCGATACCGCTTCCCGCGCTGCCCGTGGAGGTATTGTCCTCTTTGGAGAACAGATCGAAGATCTTGGGCAGGAATTCCTCCGAGATGCCGATGCCCGTGTCTTTGATTTGCATCGTGACCATGCGGGTGGTGTCATCGACCGGTTCCGCGTCCAAAGAGAGCGAAACGGTTCCCGGGGCCTCGGTATACTTGACGGCATTGTCGAGCAAAGCAAACAGGATCTCCTTGAGTTTGACCACATCACCGACATATTGACCGTCGGCGCGGTCCGGAGCGTCAAAGATATAAGCCA
>CAMNAT010000353.1 GCA_946531785.1 uncultured Oscillospiraceae bacterium | reverse complement strand
TAGTCACTTATAACGCGTCGCGAGTCATGAAAAACAATGAGCTGGTAACAAGGCGCGTTGATGATGAGCAAAATACAGAAGACATAACACAGGAGGAGTCCGCGGCCGGAAACACAGGCGATGGCGGAGCAGACAGCAAAGATGGTGTAACGCCGGAGAGTCAGAAACCTGATGCGGCGGAGCAGCGCCGTTTGGCTGCGGCAAAGGCAAATATCATCGTCCTTGATCCCGGACACGGCAAATCATCATCCTTAATGTCAGCGGATGAAAAAAAGGCATATGGCTGGGTACAGAATTCCAAGGGCGCATGGGGCGAGTGGCGCCATTACAAGACGGGCACAACGGATGTTGACTGTGAGGCAGCCGGCTGTAATAAAAGAGTGCCTAAAAACGGTGCATGCTGGTATCCGATAGGAAATGGTGACCGTAATTATGAGCCGGACATAAATCTGAAAAACGCGCTTGCAGCAAGGCATTATCTTGAAGAATTAGGCTATTCGGTGCGGATGACAAGGACAAGCAATGATGAAAACCCATCAATAACAAGAAGGCTTGAATACTGCTATCCGGATGGAGATAAAAGCAAGGCGCCGGATGCGGCTCTGTTCTTGTGTATCCATTCAAACGGCGGAGGAAGCCGCGGCACATCATATATCCAGCTTGACGGGAAGTACGATCAGGCGTGGATAGAAGACGATTATGTGACTGAAAGCAATAAGCTCGGTAAAATATGTAATGATAAGATCGCCGAAAATACATCGCTTAAAAATAATGGACCGATAACATATGAGCCTGAGCTTATCGCATTCTGTAAGTCGCCGGTTGTATGCGGATATCTCGAAATAGGATTCTTTGATAACAAGGCGGACAAGGCCGTCCTTGACAGCGAGTATGATAGTATCGGAAAATCAATAGCAATGGGTATAGATGCGTATCTCAGGAGCAAATGATATGAATAAGCTTTCATTCAATAAGTCACAGCTGCAATATATCGCGATCATAGCGATGGTGATAGATCATGTATCATATTTCGTTCCGCTGCCTGCATACTATTTATGCAGATTCATAGGCAGGATCACTATAGTGATAATGAGCTATTTTATAGCGGAGGGATACTACCGGACTCATGATCTTAATAAATATATTATGAGAATGGGTATATTTGCCGCAGCTTCACAGGTGCCGTTCTATCTTTATGAGCATGGGGCACAGCTGCCGCATGATCTGTATCATTTACTTACAGGTCTGTATTTCGGACGGAATGTAATGTTTACTCTGTTTCTGGGATTGTGTCTGTTAACTATTCTGAGATCGGAATATAAGATCGTATGGAAGCTGCTGGCTGTATTTGCTGCATGGAAGCTTGCAAAGCACAGCGACTGGGACTGGTTTTGCCTGATGTGGGTATGCGCTTTCGGACTGCTGCACGGGAATACAAAAGGTCAGATGTGTGCAGCCGGAGCTATAGTTTTTCTCAGAGTAATAAAATGCATGATCCCGGTAATATCGCTTTTTGTGAAGAATCTATCGCCGGATGTCGATGTTCTTGCCCTTCTTATGGCGGTACTTGAGTACAGGCAGTTTACTTTTATTTTTGCGGTCGCACAATTCGGCGGTCTGCTTGCAATACCGTTGCTTAAGCGATATAACGGTGAACGCGGCAATGCGCCCAGGATGCTGTTTTATGTGTTCTATCCGGCGCATCTTTTATTGCTGTTCATAGCAAAGCTGCTTATTGCATAAACTACGGAAGGAGAGGTGATACTGTGAATTTAAAGAATATATGTTTAGCGGTCATTGCATCAGCTACCATGCTTTTTTCTGCGGCTGCTTATGCCGCGGAGCCTTCAGATCTGGTATTCAGTCCGGAGCAGGGCGGGAAATATATATACTGCAATAATATAGAAAGTATCACCATGAATGATCTTGCCGATAAAAGCTGCGAGACTGCAAGATATCTGATGAATAACCCCTCACTCATGCCGGACAGATATGTGTTTTTTGGCGCGTTTATAAACCGCACAAACACTGTTATCGGAGGTAAAGAGAGCGGCAGGGGAGGATTTGATATAGATGTCGATATACTTTTTGAAGCAAAAGAGGATACGGTCATAGATTTTACCCGATTGGGCTTTGAGGTGCCTCAGCATGGTGAGTTTTTCCTTGATGGCACGCGCTATGCGGCTGAGAATGAATGGGGCGGCTTTAAAGCTTGGGCATCGTTTCTTGGTATGCCGATACATCAGATAAACTCAGGGAATGTGTATGAGCCGGATCTGTTCGAGCCGGTCTCGGTGACGTTAAAAAACGGTGATATGCTCTGGCTTTCTGAGCTTATAGATGATTACAGATCCGTGCCGCTTGCTCGTTCTGTGCATATGGCGGCGGATTTTAAGATAATAAGCGGCAGCTGTGATGTAAATGTTGCTGCTCTGCGTTCAACCGGTACGCCGGGGGATCGAAGATATTTCAAGCATGACTCTGCGTTTGGCACATATCGTCGTGACAGACAGTATAAGGGTATATCATACGGGCTAAATGAGGTCACAGCTGATCTGAGCTTTACTATAGACGACTCTGAGTTCAGTGGAGCGAGTCTGCCTGTAAAGGTATATAACCATTATCAACCGGAGGGAAAAACAACGGATAAGTGGTACACACAGCTTAACCCGCGCGCGGATGAGTGGTCGTATGACATATGTGCTGAGTCTGATATGCTGAGCTTCACATATCATGATCCGTCAAAAAAGCTTTTGTATGGCTCTGCTGTGCCGGATAGTGAAAAAGACGACTCATATGTGTTTGATACAAGGCATACAGATCAGGCTGTTTATGATAATTCATACGGCAGGCGTTCAACCTATATCCCGAACCGTGAGCTGACCGATGCTGACGGCAATGAGCTGGCTTGTAATCTCGGGAATTATGGTGTTATATATAATTATAATATCGAGCTTACCAATACAGGCAATAAGCGCAGGTATCTTATATATAAGCTCGCTACAAGCTCAAAT
>CAMNAT010000352.1 GCA_946531785.1 uncultured Oscillospiraceae bacterium | reverse complement strand
CATCGGCGATAAACAGGGTGCATGTCGCAAACAGTAATTTTGATGATAATGAGAATGTCATTTCATGGGATGAGGTCGATGTGAACTCATACGCGCTTGCGCGTATATGCAACAGAACAGCCACAGAGGTCATTGTGATCGAATATTAAAAAATCTGAAAATTTTTCTTGACAAAGCGGAGATTAGGTGTTATAATACTTTAGTCTATGATTTAGACAAATCCTTGCCCGCGGGATAGTTCGCGGGACAAAAGTCCACGAGGAGGTGTAAAGAATGGCTGAAAAGATAATGAACAGCTATGAAACAATTTTTATCATCGATTCAACATTGGAGCCGGATGCTCTTACAGCTGTAAAGGACAAGTTTGTAAAGATCATCACAGACCATGCTGAAATCGGCGAGGTTGAGGAATGGGGCAAGAAGAGACTTGCATATCCGATCAACTTCAAGAACGAGGGTTACTATGTGCTTGTAAACTTCAAGGCAGACGCAGATTTCCCGAAGGAGCTTGACAGAAGATACAGGATCGACGAGAACATTCTGAGAACCATAATCATCCGTAAGGACGAGGCGTAATCGAAAGCGGTGAGTGCATGAACAGAGTTATTTTGATGGGTCGGCTCACAGCGGATCCGGAAATGCGTCAGACGCCGCAGGGAACATCGCTTGCAAGGTTCACTATCGCTGTAAACAGGCGTTTTCAGCGTGAGGGCGGACAGCAGGCGGATTTTCTGAACTGCGTTGCATGGCGTCAGACAGGCGAGTTTATAAGCCGCTACTTCCGTAAGGGAAGCATGATCGCAGTTGAGGGACAGCTTCAGTCGCGTTCATGGGATGGGCAGGACGGCAAGCGTCAGTATGCGACCGAGGTCGTTGTTGACAACGCTTACTTCACCGGCTCAAGGAATGAGACCAATACCAGAGGGGCAGAGGGCTCTTATCAGTCCAACTTCTCCGACGGCGGCTATCAGCCACCGAGAGAGGCAGCTCCGCAGGCACCTGCGCAGCAGGATACCGGTTTCACAGACCTGACATTCACGGATGACGCGGGCAGCGAGGACGATCTACCGTTCTGATGCGCCGCATGATAAAAATTGAAGGAGGATATTTCGATGGCTGAAAGAAATGACAGACCGCAGAGAGCGAGAAGACCGAAGCGCAAGGTTTGCCTGTTCTGTGTAGACAAGGTAGAAAGCATTGACTACAAGGACGTTGCAAGACTGCGCCGCTATGTTTCAGAGCGCGGCAAGATCGTTCCGAGAAGAATAAGCGGTAACTGCGCAAAGCATCAGCGCCAGCTCACAACAGCTATTAAGCGTGCGAGAATAATAGCGCTCCTGCCGTTCGTAGCAGAATAATATTAAATAAGGATATAAAAGGCGTTGTCAGGATGACAGCGTCTTTTTTTGCAATTCAATATAAAATCAGTATAAGATAACAAAAAAGAGGTTGAAAAGACGTTTTAGTTATGATATAATACATATAATGGGATAATATCAGACAATGGAGGCGGCAGATATGAAGATATGTCTTTTTGGCGCGGCAAGCAGCCTTATAGATGATGTGTATATAAATGAGGTCGAAAGACTCGGAGAGACGCTTGCAAAACGCGGTCATTCGCTTGTGTTCGGTGCCGGGGGAACTGGCATAATGGGCGCGGCGGCGCGCGGTATCAAGACCGGCGGCGGCAAGGTGGTAGGCGTTATACCATATTTCTTCCGTGACGAGGCGGTGGAGCTGATCTATGACGATTGCGATGATATAATTTACACCGATTCAATGCGGGAGCGTAAAAGGATCATGGAGGACAAGGCGGATGCGTTCATAATAACACCCGGCGGAATAGGCACATTTGAAGAATTTTTTGAAGTGCTTACCTTAAAGCAGCTCGGCAGACACAAAAAGCCGATAGCGATATATAACATAAACGGATATTTTGACGGGTTGAGGAATATGCTCAGACTCGCGATCAAAGAGAAGTTCTTAAACGATGAGTGCAGAACGCTCTATAAGTTCTCGTCAGATCCCGAAGAACTGTTTGACTATATTGAAAGTGAAGATCTTGTGGAGTACAATCTACTTAAATTAAAACAAAGCTGAAAAGGAGAGGATCAGATGAAACCATTTATGGACAAAGATTTTATGTTAACCAATGAAACGGCGGTAAAGCTTTATCATGAGTACAGTGAAAAGCAGCCGATCATTGATTATCATTGCCACCTTGTTCCGCAGCAGATCTACGAGGACAAGGTATTCAAAAATATCACACAGATATTCCTTGGCGGAGACCACTATAAGTGGCGCTATATGCGTTCATGCGGCATTGACGAGAAATATATGACCGGCGACGCGCCTGACAAGGAGAAGTTCCTTGCGTTCTGCGGCTGCCTGCAGTATGCTATCGGCAATCCGCTCTATCACTGGACACATCTGGAGCTTAAAAGATATTTCGGTATAGAGGATGTTGTTACCTCCTCAACTGCCGAGAAGATCTGGGAGCAGGCAAACAAGGTAATAGAGGAAACACAGATGAGTCCGGCAAAGCTTATAAACGGCTCAAATGTTGAGGTCATCTGCACGACTGACGATCCGGCAGACAGCCTTGAATATCACAAGGCTATAAAGGAAAAGGGTCATGTAAAGGCGAGTGTTTATCCGACCTATCGCCCGGATTTTGCGCTCAATATCGACAAGGAGACCTTTGTTCCGTATATAAAGAGGCTCTCAGGTGTTGTAGGCTATGAGCTATGTGATTTTGACACATTGGTAAAGGCTCTTTATGAGCGCGCTGATTTCTTCAGTGAGATGGGCTGCCGCGTAAGTGACCATGCTCTTGACGGAGCTCCGTATAATCCTGCAACTGATGATGAGATCAACGAAATATATAAAAAGGGCGCGGCAGGCGAGGCTGTAAGCTTTGCGGAGGCTGAGGCATATAAGTCGGCGCTTTTGCGCAAGCTCGCGGCTAAATATCACGAGCTCGGCTGGGCTATGCAGCTGCATATGGGCGCGCTG
>CAMNAT010000351.1 GCA_946531785.1 uncultured Oscillospiraceae bacterium | reverse complement strand
GCAAAGCTGACATCGAACACTCCCGCCAGCTGACTGGTCATAAACCGCGGTGCAAAGTCCTCCATTAAAAGCCCCATTGATGCCGCTTCCATAAACAGATTGCCCTGCTTATGGCAGTATGCGAGGTCACGGTTTGTGAACCGCCGCGCTACCTTCATCACATTCTCGTTCTCGGGTGATGCCCTCGCTAAGCGCATCAGTCTTTTCACGTTCGCCGAAAGCGGTCTGCTCTTTGCCGGATTTCTTGAATTTTGCATTTTTACACCTCCCCGCCTGATACAGTAATAGGCTCGCCCGGATAGCCTTCGCTTTTTTGCGGCAGCACCGGCGGATCATCCATGATCTCAAGCAGAAGATCATCTACCGTCTTTGCATCGACCGTATGCTGTATATCCAGTGGCCGCGCTTCCGCCATCAAGTCCCACTCACCGTCATTGTCGCTGCCAAAGCCTCTCAAACCATGCATATGCTGAAACACCGGCGTGCCGAACAGCTTCTTGTTTGCTTCCACCGCTTCTTGAAACCTCTCCTCGATATCCTGTATCTCCTGCGGCTCCTCACGGTCCGGCGGATAGTAATAGCTTTTTGCGTCCTCATATTCTTCGGCCTCAATATTGTTATGTGCGATAATCGCCTCATCCTTCTTTGCAGATGTGCGTCCCACATAATTGTCCATATCAAACACGAGCACCTTTTCGCCGTTGGGGCCTGTTAATGTCCGGCAGGGTACTCGGAACGAATAGTCTGTGTCCCAGCCCATACTGTCATACAGCACCTTGCATAACGCACCTGCACCCTTGCATTTTGATTCCCACTCAATTGCGTTGGGATGATCGGAACTGCATGTTCTGACGACTATCATGCGTTCTACCGGATTGAACAGCATCTCTACAGCTTCTGTCTGCGGCAGCTTGGAGATGCAGCTTTTGCTAAAGGTAATGCTCTTTGCTGTAATTCTTATGACAGGCTCATACAGACGCGAGAACATATCACCGTTCACTACCTGAAACATTCGGGCCGCATCGGTTTTTGCCCGTTCCTCTGCTTCATCCTCCGATATTCCCTCAAGCTCATCCTTTATCTCCCGCTCCGCAGCAGTGAGGTCTCTTGCGATCTGAGCTATGCCGTGGTCATCGACCATACTGCCTATGCGCTTGCCGCCCTCCGGCAGATATTCTGAGCCGATATCCGTTTCAAGCTCGTCCTCAAGCAGCCCCATTGCTATCTGCCCCGCCCGATAATAGTCCTCAAAATCAAAGCCAGCCCATGCCCGGTTCATGGAAATATACCCCGTAAGCGTTCCGCTGTCTATTATTCGTATGGGAAGATATGTTCCCTCATGCCTGTATCTGCGGCTGTTGAGGATACGCTGTGCCGCATTCCACATTGCCCTGCTGACTATGGCCTCATGGTGATCCGGCTGAAAGTATTTATTCTTTTTGCCGTTGTTTTTCCTGGACTTATGATCCTTGTAATTGGGCGTATACGTTTTCCTTGCCAATACATCGCCGCAGTATCTTTCGTTCCTGAGAGTTGAAACAATTCCTCCCGCTGACCAGTGCGTGTTGAGTGTTCCGTCTTTACGGCATCCGCCCGTTGGTATAGCCATTTCGGTAAGCACATTTGCTATCTCCTCCGGTGTGCCGCCGTTTACGAGCGTGGAGTACATCCACCGCACAACACGGGCTTCGCTCTCATTTACCGATAATATCTTCTACCTGCCGCCATAGCCGTCCGGCACCTCGACCTTATCGTAGCCGAACAATCTCGGTGTAAGGAACCTGCCTCTGCTGAACCGCCATTCGAGCGAGAGCAGTATAGCCTCACTTTTCATATGGCTCTCCTCCTGCGCCACCATCGCGAGCACGAACAGTATTATTCCGCTTGTCTGTGACATGGTATCAAGGTTCTCCTGCTCGAAGAACACCCGTATAGGCGGATCGTGGTTCTGCAAAGCTTCCACCCAGCCTATACAGTCCATAAGGTTACGCGCAAACCGCGATACGGCTTTTGTAATGATCATGTCGATCTTTCCGTCCATCGCGTCCTTCATAAGCTTCTGGAAACCCTGTCGGTGAGCCGTGTTTGTACCGGAAAAGCCGTCATCGACATAGCAGCCCGCATACTTCCAGCCTGGGGTTTCCTTTATCTTTTTCATATACTGCTGGATCTGCAAATGGATTGACAGCTTCTGGTCTATATCATCCGTAGATACACGGCAATATGCCGCTACGCGCAGCTCACGCTCCTCATCAGGCGCGGCGGATGCCGCGGCTATCTTATGCACATTCCTTCCGTCCTGTGCGTCAAGCTGACGCACTAACGCGTTCTTCTCGCGCTGACGCTCCGATTCGAACCCTGCGCCTATAGGATTACGCTTTGACCTTGCTGCGCGTTCGGCTGCAGCTTTTCTGACATCGTCCACACTTTCACCTCCCGCGCATTTTTATTTTTACATCGAAACAACTTCTAAACCTCCTCCCGATTATTTGTTTTGACTTTGCGCCAATTGCATATTACCATACTCCCCTTTTACTGTCTACGTCTGCTCAGACGTATTTTTGAAAAAAAGTTCAACAAAAAAAGACCGCCGGTTTTGATAGAATTTCTATCAATGGCGGTCAGTTACCGTACGCTGTTTTCAAATATGACATCATAAGGGTCAAGCTCAAACAAAGCGCAGATCCTGAGCCCGATACGCATCGGGCAATTTGATAGCTTGTGGTGACCGTATTCGTATCTTTGGTATTGATGTATGCTCATGCCGAGCTCCAGTGCTGCCTCCTGCTGTGTCATTCCCAGCTCAAGCCTTCGGTCACGCAGGATACGCCCTTCACGATTACACATTGATATCACCGTCCCCATTATGATAATATATCATTATATATTTTACTCATAATCGGGAACATATCAAGCTATATACTGCACAATTATTTGCAGTATACTTTGTTGCATTTGAACTGATACAGTCCGATATCTATGCGTAGCGCAAGCTATCATTTATCTCTCCTGATCG
>CAMNAT010000350.1 GCA_946531785.1 uncultured Oscillospiraceae bacterium | reverse complement strand
TGGATTTGATAAATATGTCACCGAGGGCGGGATGTCAGGATCATATGTCTATAAGAATATAGGATCTAAATATGATTATATCGCTGAGATATTCAACACTCTTATCATAAGGGATATCCGGACAAAGTATAAGATCAGAAATACCGCTCTTATGGACAGACTGGCTGATTATCTCATGGATAATATCTCAAATCTTACCTCGGCGCGGAGTATTGCCGATACATTTAACAGTCATAAGGACAGGATCAACCATAAAACCGTCAGCGCGTACATGCAATATCTTTGCAATGCCTTTGCATTTTATAAGATACGGCGCTATGATATCAAAGGAAAAAAGTATCTTTCAACAACAGAAAAATACTACCTATGCGATCATTCGTTCCGGTATGCAAAGCTGGGCACAAAAAACATGGACTATGGCAGAGTGCTGGAGAATATTGTTGCCATAGAGCTGCTTCGACGCGGATATGAGGTATATGTAGGTATGCTCTATAAAAAGGAGATAGACTTTGTCGCGATCAAACGGGATGAAAAGCTTTATATACAGGTCTCAGACAATATAAACGACAGCAAAACCTTTCAGAGGGAGGTTTCGCCGCTTCTTTCCGTCAAGGATGCATATCCGAAAATACTGATAGCAAGAACTCATCACGATACCTATCAATATGACGGTGTCAGGATAATAGATATATCGGCATGGCTTACAGAATAAGCACTCTATTTCCCAAAATCGAAAAATTCTTGTTTTTGGGAAATAGAATTGATATAAAATAATAATATATAGGAAGAAACTCATGCAGATAGGAAATTTAAAGCTTGAAAACAACACCTTCCTCGCGCCGATGGCGGGGATAACCGATAGGGTGTTCAGACAAATATGCCGCGAGCATGGCGCGGGTCTGGTCTACAGCGAGATGATAAGCGCCAAGGGACTCTGGTATAACGACAAAAAGACAGCCTCGCTGATGGATATAACCGGCGAGGCACCGGCGGCGATACAGATCTTCGGCTCCGAGCCGGAGATAATGGCGGAGATCGTGCCGAAGGTGATGGAATATAAGCCCGATATCATAGATATAAATATGGGCTGCCCGGCACCTAAGATAGTGAACAACGGCGACGGCTCGGCGCTGATGAAAACGCCGGAGCTTATGGGCAGGATAATGCGCGCGGTATCGGATGCCTCCCCCGTTCCGGTAACGGCAAAGATACGCCGCGGCTGGGAGGAGGATAACTCGCTTCTCTGCGCGCATATATTGGAGGAAAACGGCGCGGCGGCGGTCGCGGTGCACGGCAGGACGCGGCGCGAGTTCTACAGCGGCAGATCTGACCGCGAATGTATAAAACGGATAAAGGCGGAGCTTGAGATCCCCGTTATCGGCAACGGCGATATATTCACCGCCCGCGACGCGCTTGATATGCCCGATGATACCGGCTGCGACGCTGTCATGGTCGCGCGCGGCGCCCAGGGGAATCCGTGGCTGTTTACCCAGATAAATGAGCTCAAAAAATACGGCGAGGTACGCACATTCCCAACGCCCTCGGAAAAGCTTGAAATGGCGCTCACGCACACCCGCCGCCTGATCGCCGATAAGGGCGAGAGCCGCGGCATAAAGGAGGCGCGCAAGCATATAGCGTGGTATATAAAGGGGCTGCGCGGCGCGTCAGAGATAAAGTCGGAGATATTCCGTATTAGTGATTTTGCTACAATGGAAAAGACATTAACTGTGTATATTGATAAATTTTTAGAATCGTAAAAAATTTTTTATAAAAAGATTGAAATATTCTGAAATATTTGTTACAATAATAGGCAACACACAAAAAAGAACACAAAAGAATAAAAGAAAGGAGAACATGAGCATGGACAAATTTGCAAAAGAAGGTCTTACCTTTGACGACGTGCTGCTGGTACCGCAGGAGTCGGATGTTACCCCGAACATGGTCGATGTAAGCACAAAGCTCACAAACAAAATCAAGCTCAACATACCGTTCATGAGCGCGGCAATGGATACCGTTACGGAATCACAGATGGCTATCGCCGTTGCGCGCGAGGGCGGAATAGGCATAATCCACAAGAATATGACTATTGCTGAGCAGGCATCGGAGGTAGATAAGGTAAAGCGCTCGGAGAACGGCGTTATAGCAAATCCGTTCAGCCTTTCCAAGGATAACACCTTGAGGGATGCGGACGAGCTTATGGGACGCTACAAGATCTCAGGCGTACCTATCGTAGACGATGACAATGTACTTATCGGCATCATCACCAACCGCGATCTGCGTTTTGAAACGGATTTCTCAAAGAAGATATCCGAAGCGATGACGACTGAAGATCTCATCACGGCGCCCGAGGGCACGGGACTTATGGAGGCTCAGAGCATCCTTTCAAAATATAAGGTGGAGAAGCTGCCGATCGTTGACGAGGGCAACCATCTCAAAGGTCTTATCACGATCAAGGACATAGAAAAGGCGGTACAGTACCCGAACTCAGCGCGTGACGAGCATGGCAGACTGCTTGTAGGCGCGGCGATAGGCGTTACAACAGACTGCCTTGAAAGAGTTGCGGCGCTTGTAGCCGCAGGCGTTGATGTTGTATGCCTTGACTCGGCTCACGGCCACTCAAAGAACATCATAAACAAGATAAAGGAGATCAAGGCGGCATATCCCGATCTGCAGCTCATCGCGGGCAACATCGCGACAGCAGAGGCGGCAAGAGCGCTCATCGAGGCGGGCGCGGACTGCATAAAGATCGGCATAGGCCCCGGCTCGATATGCACAACGCGAGTTGTTGCGGGCATAGGCGTTCCGCAGATAACGGCAATATATGACGCGTGCATGGAAGCGAAGAAGTACGGCATCCCCTGTATCGCCGACGGCGGCATCAAGTACAGCGGCGACTGCGTGAAGGCGATAGCAGCCGGCGCGGACGTGATCATGATGGGCAGCCTGCTCGCGGGCTGTGACGAGAGCCCCGGTGAGTTCGAGATATATCAGGGCAGACGATTCAAGGTATATCGCGGCATGGG
>CAMNAT010000349.1 GCA_946531785.1 uncultured Oscillospiraceae bacterium | reverse complement strand
CACCGATAGACACTGATGCGAATGGTTGGAATAAGTACGAAATCGTTTCAAATGACACAGTTATACCGACTGATGGTACCGTACTGAAATTCAGAACTAATTGGAACGATACGAGTTGCTTCTATCTTGATGATGTACAGGTCTACGCAACAAGAGGCGTTGAGGAGGAGACACCAACACCGGTAGTTACACCGGAGGATACAACGGTCGTGTTTGATCGTTTGCAGTTTGAGGATCCGACAGCTTTTAAATCTGATGTCAGTGGAACATTTGAAATCAAGACTGATGATCCGGATCATCCCGCTTATAAAGGACATGGCGCACTGCATACATCGAGCAACTTTTCAATATGGGGTGGTGGCGGAGCTAAGATAGCAGATGCAAAGCCTGGTTCAATCTTGAGCGGAACAGTTGCTTTCAAGCTCGATCAAGACATGAATGATGCGGCAACATCAATTGCGAATGGTGGAACATGGTTCTTGTTCCCGAGCGTAAAAATAAATAAGGTTGATTCTATAACAAAGGAGAAAACAACTCTTGCAGAGCTCAAGCAGTCCGATTTTAATATTTCAAACTATAGTGACCATACATGGATTAAGGTTAATATACCGTCAACGAATGTAACATTCTCCTCAGATGATATCTTAGAGTATGCTGTTGAAAGACCGCAAGGCGGCGCTGTGATCATGGTTGACTCCATAACCTTCACAGTAACAGCACCGGCACCGGTTGAGCCGACGGTAACCTTTAATAATGTTCAGGCTCAGGCTGTTGGAAGCACTATCAGATTTTACGCTCAGCTGGGTTCAACAGGTGACGTAGCTGTAAACGGATTTGGTTTTAAAGTACTGCCGGAAGGCGTAGATGAGGATAAAGCCGAGTATGGTAAGTACAAGTCAGATACAACGATTACCACTGCAGGTGGGGTTGACTTTTCTGTAGATCTTACGGGTGTCCCCAAAAATGAGAAGGATACAAAGATTAATGCTACTCCATTCTATTTAAGCGGAGAGGATGAAGAATTTGGAGATGTATTTCAAACCACATTCAATCTGGCATATGAGGCATTACTGCAGGCACAGCAGGCATTAGAATTAGATTAATAACAGGAGGTAGAATAAAATGAAAAAGAATTTTGAGATCCCTCAGTTAACGATAGCACAGTTTAAGCTTGAGAATGTAGTAACAGAGTCTGCGGCTTCGACCTATGAGCAGGATGCAGCACAGTTCACTATTTCCGGCGATGCAAATTACAAAGACCAGGTCATTCAGTGGATATTCTGATAAACAAAGAGGGGTAAAAACTATGAAAAGAAAAGTTTTATCCATGCTGACAGCAGCTTCGATGCTGCTGTCGGTATGCCCCGTATTCACCTCCGGAGCAATGGCTGCGGATGAGCTTGAAATCGAGTGGGCGAACCTTAAGTTCAATGCCGATGCAAGCTGGGGCAGTCAGTGGAAAAAAGCCGGAACAGAGACTGTAACGATCGATACCGAGGATAAGATCGAGGGAGAGGGCTCTCTCTATGTCGCTCCGGGCGAGGGCGGCGCCGTATCCTTATGGTCTGACGGTCCGAGCGTGTTCGCGGCCGCTTTGCAGACCGGCGATAAAATAGAGGGTACCTGCTGGGTAAAGGCAGAGGTAACGGAGGAAGTAAGCAATCTCCCGCCGATCCAGATCTACAGCGATGTCAAGGTAGGCGATGAGACTCCTATTCTCGCTCAGCTTGGCGGTAAGCTTAAGGACGGCGAAAACGGCTGGGCGCAGTATGAGATCGCGTCAACAGGCAACGCGCTCGCTGCCAATGCCACTGTGCTGAAATACAGGATCGAAGGCGGAGGCAAGGAGTATCATATCGACGATGTAGCTCTTAAAGCTGTAAGAGAAGACGCGGGCGGAGATCCGACTGAGGCGCCTGAGATCACTCCGGAGGAAGCGACGGCGGCGTTCGATATATTGCAGTTTGAGGATGCGTCGGCATTTGACGGAGGCAACTCATACGGTGCATTTGAGATCAAGACCGATGACGGGGCTTTTCCCGCAAACAAAGGTCACAGCGCATTGTACACGGAAAGCGGCTTCTCGCTCTGGGGCGGCGGCGCGGTTATTGCCGGCGCAGAGGAGGGCTCGACCATAAGCGGCACAGTCGCATTCAGACTGCAGCAGCCGATGTATGATGCGGCTGAGTCTTTAGAGGGCGGCTCGAGCTGGTTCAGGTTCCCGGGAATAAAGATAGTGAAAGCATCTGACAAGACGGTTCTTGCAGAGCTGAAGACTGAGGATTTTAATATTTCGGAATATTCGGCGCAGACATGGATTACCGTAGATATCCCGTCAACAGGCGAGACCTTCTCGTCCGAGGATGCGATAGAATACACCGTGACCAGAGAAGCAGGCGGCGCAAAGATCATGATCGACTCCGTAACGCTTACGGCAAAGCTGCCGGGCGGCGAGCCGATAGTAACTCCGACACAGACTCCGGAGCCGACAGATGTGCCGGCGGTTTTCACGCCGGAGGATGCGACTGCTGCATTTGAGCTTTTGCAGTTTGAGGACGCGTCAGCGTTTGACGAGACCAACTCGTACGGCACCTTTGAGATCAAGACTGATGATGCGGACTATCCCGCAAACAGGGGTAATGGCGCTTTATATACAGAAAGCAGCTTTTCTTTCTGGGGCGGCGGCGCTTCTATAGCCGGCGCTGAGGCAGGCTCGACCATAAGCGGAACAGTCGCATTCAGATTGCAGCAGCCGATGTATGACGCGGCTGAGTCCTTGGAGAACGGTTCGACCTGGTACAGGTTCCCGGGCATAAAGATAGTAAAGGTCGATCCTGTGACGAGGGAGAAAACAACTCTTGCAGAGCTGAAGTCGGAGGATTTCAACATCTCCGAATATTCGGCGCAGACATGGATCACCGTAGATATCCCGTCGACCGGCGAGACCTTCTCATCGGAGGATGCATTGGAATATGAAGTAAAAAGAGAAGCGGGCGGCGCGAAGATCATGATCGACTCCGTAACGCTTACGGCAAAGCTGCCGGGCGGCGAGCCGA
>CAMNAT010000348.1 GCA_946531785.1 uncultured Oscillospiraceae bacterium | reverse complement strand
CCGGCTGAGTTATATGGTTATCCCGATAACGATTGGTATATGGACCGAGGGATAGATGTGTTCTGGGACTTTGGAGTAACCGGCAAGGGTGCAAGAGTGGCTGTGGTGGATACGGGGATCTGTGCTGAGCATGATGTTTTCAAGGATATAGATATAGCTGAAGGGGCTAATATCTGCGCATACCTTGACAAAAACGAGTTCAAGTATACAGATGTTTCAGACCCGCAGGGGCATGGGACGGCAGTAACATCGGTCATATCGCAGATAGCGACAGGCGCGACAATAATTCCCTTAAAGATATACGATGAATCCTCAAAGTACAGTCTTACAGCTTCATCAATACTTGCAGCAATGCAGTATGCTATATCATATGATATAGATGTAATAAATTTCAGCGCGGGCTTTGCAAATCCGAGCAGCGAGCTGATACAGATGGCGCAAAAGCTGACGGACGAGCTGTATGCAAAGGGTACGATCATTGTATCGGCAACGGGAAACAGGGGCGATAGTGATAACAGAGCAGAATATCCGGCATCCTGTAATGGAGTGATCGGCGTAGGAGCAGCAAAAAAAGACGGCGATTCATATATCAGATCTACGTTTTCAACTGCAAATGAGAGCATATTCGTAACTGCACCGGGATATGGCATATGGTGTGCCGATATATCCGGCAACAATATGTATGTACAAAAGGACGGCACATCCTTTTCAGCACCGATAGTCGCGGCAATGGCTGCCGGAGTAAAGCAAGTTGATCCTGAAATCAATACTGAGAAATTCAAGGAGCTGCTTATAAAGACAGTGACCGACATAGACGAGCCGGGCTATGACATAAACACAGGCTATGGCTTAGTGGATTTCAATGCAATGTTCGGAGCGATAAATCCGGTATGCTGCATAGTAGCTGCGTATAACAGCGAGGGTGTATTGCTTGAAACAAGTATTAATAGTCAGTACAAATACGGTGACAGCCTTCCGGAGCTTGAGAAAGCTCCTGACTGTACAGTTAAATATCTCTTTTGGGACAGCTTGAACGGTATGCGTCCATCAAGGGTATATAACAATGGTGGTGTATTGCAATGAAAAGAGCTTGTTGTTTATATATCGTACCTGTAAAACGATATTTCAATGAAATAGAGAGAGAAATTTTACGACAGAAAGGAAGTTGTTACAGCTTTGCAGCTCGGCAAGGTTGGTCAATTACTAAAGAAATTAGAGGGATTGATAAAATAGGCGGGTACACATTGAATGATGTCTATAAAACAGTTATGGATGCGGCACAAAACAATGAGTTCGACATTCTTCTTGTTAGTTCATGCTCGCTTATTGAGGATTGCGATACTGCATCAAAATTTATAGAGTTGTTTAAAACACAGGCGATAGAGATATGGAGTGTTGCAGAAGGGCAAGATTGTTTTGAAAACCATTCTGAAACGATCATTAATTTGATTAATTCTTCAGTTGTCTGCGACATGTACGGTACAGTCAGGGAGGAAGTAGTTAATGAAAGAAATACCGTTGTGGGAAAAAAGTAATTTGACTTTAGAGGAAGCGGCTGCATATTCGGGTATTGGAATCAACAAGCTGCGCCACCTATCAGATAGAGATGATTGCGATTTTGTTCTGTGGGTGGGAACAAAGAGGCTAATTAAAAGAAAAAAGCTGGATGCTTATATAGAAAAAAGTTTTTCGATATAAGTTTGATTTTTTGCAGTGATTATGATAATATAATTATTGCAAAGCACAGCTTACTTTTAAATTGATAAAAGGAGCTGATTTCATGCAAGAACAACAAAATAAACAAAGGAAAAGAAGGAGGTTAGATAAAGACAGATTAACACTCAAAAAAGGAGAAACACAAAGACCGGATGGAAGATATGATTACCGGTGGACTTCTTCGGACGGGAAGCGACATGCTATATATGCAAAAACGCTTGAAGAACTTAGAGAAAAGGAAGTACAAATACAGGTAGACAAATCAGATGGCATTAGAACAGAGATTGCTCGTGTAACCGTGAATGATGTGTTTGAGATGTGGTGTGAACTAAAGAGAGGTATTAAGGATAACACTTTTCAAAATTATAAATATATGTATAATATGTTCGTTCGCAGTGCATTAGGCAAATTACGTATCACAACGGTAAAAAAGTCAGACATAAAGCGGTTTTACAATATGTTGGTTGATGAGAAAGTTTTGAAAATTGCGACAATTGACAACATTCATAATGTGCTACATCAAGTTTTTAATTTGGCGGTTGATGATAATTATATACGGATTAATCCGACTGATAATATGCTGAAGGAATTAAAACAGGCACATAATTTTGATGTCGAAAAGAGAAAAGCATTAACTGTGGATGAACAAAAGTTGTTTGTTGATTTTCTAAAAAGAAACGAGCAATATAATCATTGGTATCCGGTTTTTATAGTAATGTTGGGCACCGGCATGAGAGTTGGAGAGGTTGTAGGTTTAAGATGGTGTGATATTGATCTTGAAGAAAAGACGATTAGCGTAAATCACACACTTGTCTACTATAACAAAGAAGGAGGAAATGGTTGCTCTTTTTCTATCAATACTCCAAAGACCAAGGCAGGTCACAGAACAATTCCGATGATGGAATTTGTAGTTGAAGCGTTTAGGCAAGAAAAGGCATATCAAGAAGAGATCGGACTAACATGTAGGGCAATTGTTGATGGTTACACGGACTTTATATTTATTAATCGTTTTGGGGATGTTCAGCATCAATCAACGCTTAATAAAGCCATTAGAAGAATTATCCGTGATTGCAATGACGAGGTGCTTTTAAAGAACAGAAAGAAAAATAAGGTTTTGTTGCCACCGTTTAGCTGCCACTCTCTTCGACATACATTCACAACGAGGATGTGTGAACAAGGAGTAAACATTAAGGTGATCCAAGATGTCTTAGGTCATAAGGATATTTCAACAACAATGAATATCTACGCCGATGTAACTAAGGATATGAAGGGAAAGGAATTTGCAGCGTTGGAAAACTCATATCTTGGAATGATAAAATAGCCTGACGCCAAATGACGCCAATTCTTACGCCAA
>CAMNAT010000347.1 GCA_946531785.1 uncultured Oscillospiraceae bacterium | reverse complement strand
GCTCTCCTCGGGGTCGAGGTCGATCCATTCGTCATATGAGCCGTAGGGCGTTAGCTCGATCGTCTCCTTCATGTACGATGCTACCGCCTTGCCGGTAAGGAGCGCGTGGATCTTTATATCTGCCGGAGCGTACAGGCGCAGATGCGCTCTGCCCTCCTTGACCTCAAGATTTGCAAGCACCTCCAGCGACGCGTTCTTCACCGCGCCGATGTTCTTATACGGTACAAAATACTGCTTGAAGCTCTTTTCCTCATACGGCATCAGGAAGTTAAAATCAGGCTGGTTGTCGGTGAAAACGCCTGCCATCAGCTCGACATACGGTACTCCGCTGTCGGTGAGGTTGCGTATCCAGCGGCTGCCGTACTCGCCCGTTCCCCATGTCCACTGCTTTTTGCCCGGTGAGATATGGTGATCGGCGATATGCAGAAGTCCCGCCTCGGAGCCGTAGTCATACGAGCCGATGAAGTCATAGCCGGACTTGTTCGCCATATATGAGGTAGGCGTCTTTATGTTCCTGTACTTGGATATATCCACGCCCTCGCTGTAGTCGGTGCCGGAAAATTCCGAGGTCGCGATCGGAAACTTAGAGACCTCGCCGCGGCTCTGACCCACAACGCCGTGAACATCCGGCGGGAGGATTATCCTCGTGTCCTCATTCACCGCAACGGACGGGTTTGCCCACCACGAAAAGCTCTGCGTCATCTCGGTCGGGTTATAGATCCTTCCGCGCACCTCAAGATAGGCGCGACCCGGATACAGCGTGAAGCCCGCCATGCCCTTTGTGTGGAACATCCGCTCCACCTCGCCGCACCATACGGTGACCGACCCGTCATCGTTCTCGCATATAGTGAAATCTATCGCGTCAAAGGTCGAAGGACGGTGGTGCTGCGGCCAGTTGAACTCAATGCCGCCCAATGCCCACGGACCCGCAAGCCCCATGAGCGCGGGCTTGATGACCTCGTTATAATACACGGCATCATGCCCGTTGGTCTTGTCGAAAATGCGCTGTATCCTGCCGCCGAGCGCGGGCAGGATCATAACGCTGAGATACTCGTTTTCAAGGAAGATGGCGGTGTACTCCACATCCGTCTTGGTGTCGCTCACGCTCTCGGTAACGGGCTTCGGATACACCTTGCCCGAGCTGCCCTGATACACGCGCTTTTCCAGAAACAGCGGATGCTTACACGGCTCTCCCGTTTCGTATGTGGGTATGGTCACTACCCTCTGATAGATCTTTACCTTATCCAAATGATCTGACCTGCTTTCTATGTAATATATCAATAGTTTGAAAATACGGGCGAAGTGAGCTTCGTCCGTATTTATCCTCAATATTCAACTTACATGGTTCCGAACAAACGGTCTCCTGCATCTCCCAGACCCGGAACGATGTATGCATGATCGTTGAGTCCCTCATCAAGCGATGCAAGATAGATGTCCACATCCGGATGCGCCTCCTGTACCGCCTTAACGCCCTGCGGCGCGCCGACGATGCACATCAGCTTTATCTTGGTCGCGCCCCTCTGCTTTATGAAATCTATCGCAGCCGCGGCGCTTCCGCCTGTCGCAAGCATCGGATCGAGAACGATCACCTGTCTCTGCTCTATATCCGTCGGCAGCTTGCAGTAGTATTCTACCGGCTTATGCGTTTCGGGATCGCGGTAGAGTCCGACATGGCCGATCTTCGCCGCCGGGATTATCTTCATCAGTGCGTCTACTATACCGAGACCCGCGCGCAGGATCGGCACGAGCGCTACCTGACGCTCAATAAGCGCGCCCTCTGTCTCGGCGATAGGTGTCTTTACCATATGCTTCTTTAACGGAAGATCCTTGGTCACCTCCGCCGTCATGAGGAGAGCTATCTCGCCTATCAGCTCTCTGAATTCCTTTACCGGTGTCTTTTCATCACGCAGTATCGACATCTTGTGCGCGATAAGCGGATGCTCTACAACTGTTAATTTTCCCATAGCTTTTTCTCCTTTTGATGTGTATTATTTCTTGTTCTTTTCTTCCCACGGACGGGGCTCGTTTTCCGAATATGTCTTCTTTGACAGGATAAGATTCGTGATTATACCGAGGATGAGCGCGCACGCTATCTCGGTGATCGTTACCTTGCCGAACGATACCGTCATGCCGCCGATACCGGTGATGAGGATAACGCTTACAACATAGAGGTTGCGGCTCCTGTCAAGGTTGATATGCTTGAACATTCTGAGACCGCTGACCGCGATGAAGCCGTAAAGCGTCATGCACACGCCGCCCATTACGCAGCTCGGGATGGAGTTCACGACAGCTACGAACGGTGTGAGGAACGAGATCACGATAGCGAGGATGGCGGTGGTGATTATCGTAATGATCGACGCATTGCCCGTTACCGCAACGCAGGCTATGCTCTCGCCGTAGGTGGTGTTCGGGCAGCCGCCGAAAAGTGCGCCCACCATCGAGCCGACACCGTCGCCGAGAAGCGTTCTCGAAAGTCCCGGATCCTCTAAAAGATCTCTGTTTACTATAGTAGATATGTTCTTATGATCCGCAAGATGCTCCGCGAACGCAACGAACGCGACCGGGATATACGCAACGGCTATTGTGCCTATATATGTAGGCTCAAGCTCGCCGAAGCCCTTTACGGCTGTCAGGAACGTGAAGTCCGGGAAATCCACAAAGGAGCTGAGCTGAACGCCGTTTGCAAACAGCGTCGTAAACGAGCTGTAGTCGATTATCTGCAGCGCCGGGTTATTCGTCGCCATGCCGATGAGATAGAATATAGAAGCCGCCGCGTAGCCCGCGATTATACCGATTATGAACGGTATGAGCTTTGCCAGCTTCGAGCCGTAGCTTGATATGGTGATAGTCGCGAAAAGCGTTATAAGACCGCAGATGATAGCCACATACGGCGAGCCGGTCTCAAGGCTCGGAGTTGTGAGATCACCTATCGCGTTGCCCGCAAGCGAAAGTCCGATGATAGCGACCGTCGGGCCTATGACTACCGCCGGCATGAGCTTATTTATCCAGCCCACGCCCGCGGCCTTGACGATGATCGCAAGGACAACATACACAAGACCCGCAAAGAACGCGCCGAGG
>CAMNAT010000346.1 GCA_946531785.1 uncultured Oscillospiraceae bacterium | reverse complement strand
AGTAATTGATAATAACAGATAATTTATGAGAAAGGAAATCAAAACCATGAAAAATTTAAAGATAATGAGCGCAGCGATGGCTGCAATGATGACAATATCGGCACTCGGTATTTCTGCGTTGGCAGATGAGCTTGATACGGCAGCAATGCCCGAAGTATCGGTTGAGCAGAGTGAAGTGGAGCGGAATGACCAGCCGGGACGCATGGCGAGCAATGAAGCGGAGCGGAATGAGCAGCCGGTTATAGATGCGGTAGTGAATGACACAGAGGTAACGCTGAACGAGAAGGCTGATACTGTTACGCTGTTTACGGGCGGGGCAATAACTCCGGATGTGGTTTTGTACTCGAATGGGACAAGGCTCGTGCTCGGTACAGACTATACTCTTGATTATGCGGACAATGTGAATGTCGGTACGGCAACGATTACAGTAACCTTCATCGGCAACTATACCGGCACAAGAACGCTGCACTTTAACATTGTTGCGCGCGCGCTCGGTCAGAATGATATTGTAATATCGGATATATTATCTGATCCGTACACATACACAGGCAGCGAGGTAACACCCAAGCCTACGGTGTCGACAACAGAGGGGACAACGCTCACCGAGAATGTTGACTATACTCTCACATACACCGATAATACGGATGTTGGCACAGCCACAATTACCGTTACATTCAAGGGTAACTACAGCGGGGAAGCGGAAACAACATTCACTATCGGCTCACAGCAGCTTGATATGGACGGAGTTAATATCTCGGCAATAGCAGATCAGATATATACAGGTGAAGCGATCACACCGGAACCGTCGGTAAGATATGGCTCACTCGTTCTTATCAAGGATAGAGATTATGAGCTTAGCTATGCAAACAATGTAGCGGTAGGTGTTGCAACTATAACAGTAACACTCAAGAATAACTACAGCGGAACAAAGGATACCACATTTAATATCGTGGCAAAAGCAATAGACACAGGCAATATACAGATCGGCGATCCGCAGCCTGGCGATACAGAGAACGGCATTATAAGAGTCGCGGCAATAGAAGCTCAGACATATTCGGGCAGCGCGATCACTCCGCAGCCGACAGTTAAGTTTGGCTCGACAACTCTTGTTGAAGGCGTAGACTTCGACTTTGATTATGCGAATAACATCAATGCCGGTACGGCAACCTTGTCAATTACACTCAAGGGCAACTACAGCGGTAGCGGTAATATTGAGTTTACAATCAATCCTAAGGCCGTAACAGATTCAAATGTGACTATCGGGGCAATTCTTGACCAGATCTTTACCGGTAGTGCTATCACACCGGAGCCGGAAGTAACAGATATGGAGAGATGATCTATACTGTGATATTTTTATCTTGAATTACCAAAACGAAGCGGGCGGGGCAACCCCGCCCGCAAATCCAACGAAAGGGGAATCCCAATATGAAGCGAGTATTAGCATTGATGATGGCTGCTATCACGATGATGGGAGCAATAGCGTATGCAGTAGATAATACTACTGAGCAGACAGAACAAACAAATCCAATCTCAACAGAAGCACAGACCACAGCACCGGATGAAGCGGATATAACAGTCGATCCGGAAACAGGCGAGCCGGAGATAGAGGTCAAGGGAACTGTGCTTGTAAAGGATGTGGACTATGTTCTGTCATACAAGGATAATGTCAATGTCGGGACAGCGACAGTCATCGTAACCTTTATCGGCAACTATGCCGGAATGAAGGAGCAGACCTTTAATATCATTCCTAAGCCGACAACAAAGCCGTCCTCCGGAGGAGGCGGTGGAGGAGGTGGCGGCGGAGGCGGCAGCCGTACAACAAGGGTGACACTGTCAGAAGTAACGCCGCAGTCAACCGCAGAACCAATCTATACATACCATGAAGCATATATAAAAGGATATGACGATGGTACATTTAAGCCGGATGCGTATATAACAAGAGCAGAGGCAGCAGCCATGCTTTCAAGAGTGATGCCGACTGAAACACCGGAGCCGACGGCAACGCCTACACCTAATGTAAGACTCCGTACAACCCCAACACCGAGCCCTACAGTCAAGCCGACACCTAAAGCCTTTACGGATGTAAAAAAGACTGATTGGTATTACAGTGTAGTCAGTGCTATGTCGGAGCATGGGATGATAGACGGCTATAACGACGGTTCTTTTAAGCCTGATAATAATATAACAAGAGCAGAGCTTGTAACAATGCTGACAAGAGGAAATACGGAAAAGTTTGTTGGTGTACCGTTTAATGATGTGTTCTCAAACAGATGGTATGCAGATTACATTTATACTGCATATAAACACAAATATATTGACGGATACGGTGACAGCACATTCAGACCGGAGAATTCGATAACAAGAGCTGAGACCGTAAAGATAATAAACGGTTATCTCAACAGAAATGATTACAACAATGAGGAAAATCCGTTCAAGGATGTTTCAGACGATCACTGGGCATATAAGGAAGTCCTTGAAGCGGCGATCAGCCATAAATATGAAAGCGGGGAATAATGAGCAATGAGAAATACATCAAAAATATTAACGATTATCTTATGCGCAAGTACAAGCTTGACCGCTTGCGCAAAGGATTCGATAGCAATGAGAGTAAGCGCGACCAGCAATTACGGGTATATATTCATGACCGACAAAACGCCCGTAAGCCTCTTTTCAAGCGAAGAGGATAATATAGATGTTATATCAAGTACAAAGAACATATATCACGCTGATACCATAGAGGATATACAGGCGTTCACATCAGCAAAGAATGTGAAGCTTATAGCCGAGGATTGCCCCGCGGAGCTGTACGGCTATCCTGATGAAGATTGGTATATGGAGCGGGGGATAGATGTATTCTGGGACTTTGGTATAACCGGCAAGGACGCAAGGGTGGCTGTGGTGGACACAGGTATTTATGCCGGGCATGATGTTTTCAAGGACATAACCATAGACGAGGGTGCAAATATATGTGCATATCTGGACAGAAATACGGACAAGTACGCAGATGTTTCAGATGTTCAAGGTCACGGAACGGCAGTTACAAGTGTTATATCACAGATAGCGACAGGCGCGACAATAATTCCCTTA
>CAMNAT010000345.1 GCA_946531785.1 uncultured Oscillospiraceae bacterium | reverse complement strand
GTCAGACGTGTGCTCTTCCGATCTACGGAGATTTCAAATATAAAGCTTTCAATAGCTTGCTTGAGCCGGGAGAATCATTCTTGGATGACCCTAATAAGACCAAAGTCGATATGATCTCAAAAGTTCACCAAGCATATAATGCTGTGTTTGTGGAGACATATGATAATTGTTATGAAAAAGAAATTGGTTTATGCTCATTTTCAAAGGGAACAAAAGAAATGTTGATTGAAATAGCAAGTCTCTTGTCAAGTTATTCTGATTACACAGTATTATGAGTTACAATTAAGAAACTATATATGGAATAAAGCAAATAATGAAAACGAGGAAAACAATGAATTTTGAAGAACTATACCCGGAAGCAAATAAAAAGCGAACCACATTCTGCCCGTACCGAGTATGCCCGTTGGGTGCGCATGTGGATCACCAATTCGGTAAGGTGACGGGATTTGCGATAGATAAGGGCATAACATTTGAGTATTGCCCGACAGAGGACGGTACAGTCGAGGCGGTAAGCGAGAATATGCCGGAGAAAAAGACCTTCCGTGTGCAAAAGGTCACGCACAAGGTCGGCGACTGGGCGGATCATCTGCGCGGTGTTATCCGTATATTAAACAGTGAGGGCTACAGCTTAGAGCGCGGTGTTAGATGTCTGATACGCGGCGATCTGCCGATAGGCGGACTGTCATCGTCTGCAAGCGTCATAATCGGCTTTATGACGACTGTCTGTAAGGTGAATAATATTGAGCTAACTGCTGCGGATATAATACGGCTCGCGCAAAAGGTCGAAAATGAGTATGTGGGCGTTTCTTGCGGAACGCTCGACCAAAGCTGCGAGGTGTATTCAAAGAAAAACCATCTCTTGTACCTTGACACGCTTGACGGGACATATAAGCTACTGGAGCAGCATAAGAACATGCCGGAGTATGAGATAGGCATATTCTTCTCTGGCGTTCCGCGTTCTTTAGCAGGCACAAAATTCAACATGCGTGTTGATGAATGCCGCGCGGCGGCGTATTACATAACCGCGGCAATGGGTAAGAGCTACGGCAAGTTTAACGAGACTTATCTGCGCGGGGTGCCGTTCGAGGATTTTGAAAAGCATAAGGACAAGCTGCCGGCGACCTGGCGCAGACGCGCGGAGCATTATTACAGCGAGCAGCGCCGCGTTGAGCTGGGCGCGGAGCTATGGCAGAAGGGCGATCTTGTGAGCTTCGGTAAGACGATAAATGAATCGGGCTTCAGCTCGATCTACAGCTATGAAACAGGCTTGCCGGAGCTTAAGGCGCTGTATGAGGCGATGCTCAGGACCGACGGCATCTACGGCGGCAGATTCTCGGGAGCCGGCTTCAAGGGCTGCTGCATGGCGCTTATAGATCCCGCGTATAAGGACGAGATAACCAAGAGCATAACGGAGCAGTATCTGGCGCAGTTCCCGGAGCTTAAAGACGCATTCAGCGTGCATTATTGCAAGACTGCAGATGGGGTGATAAACAGATGAAATGTATAATTCTTGCCGCGGGTTATGCGACGCGGTTGTATCCGATAACCGAAAATTTCCCGAAGCCGCTTTTAGAGGTGGGAGGAAAGACCATACTTGACTGGCTCATAGATGATATATCTGAGTCGGGAACGGTGGATGAATATATAGTGGTATCAAACCACAAATTTGTTGAGCATTTCAACAAATGGGCTGGTGAGAGCCGGCACAATATAACCGTTATCGACGACGGCACGACATCAAATGATGACCGTCTCGGCGCGGTGCGCGATATCGAGCTTGCATATAAAAGCTTATCTGCCCCCGGGGACTGCATGGTCATAGCCGGTGATAATGTGCTTGACTTCTCGCTCACAAAGTTTATTGAATGTTTTAAGGAGAAGAACGCGTCCGTTGTTATGCGGTACTATGAGACGGATAAGGCGAGACTCAGCAAAAGCGGCGTTTTGTCCATAACCGGGGACGGTAAAATAACAGGGATGGCGGAAAAGCCCGCGGAGCCGGAAAGCAACTGGTGCTGTCCGCCGTTCTATATCTATAAGGCGGAGGACATCGCAAGGATAGGAGAGGCATTATCCGACGGCTGCGGCTTTGACGCGCCGGGCAGTCTTGTGTCGTGGCTTTGCAAAAATGCGGATGTGTATGCTTTTGAAATGCCGGGTAAACGGTATGACATAGGCAATGTTGAGAGCTACACCAAAATAAAGAATGAATATAGGGGGATAACAAGATGAATATTATAGTAACCGGAGGCGCCGGATTCATAGGCGGTAACTTTGTTCACTATATGGTGCACAAGTACCCGGAGTATAACATAATCGTATTGGACAAGCTTACTTATGCCGGAAACCTCGAAACGCTCGAGCCGGTGATGGACAAAATAAAGTTTGTAAAGGCAGATATTGCCGACCGTGAGGCGGTATACAAGCTGTTTGAGGAAGTAAAGCCGGATATAGTCGTGAACTTTGCGGCGGAGAGCCATGTTGACCGCTCGATAGAAAATCCGGAGGTCTTTTTAAAGACGAATATTTTAGGCACACAGGTACTTATGGACGCTTGCCGCAAGTACGGGATACGCCGCTATCATCAGGTATCAACGGATGAGGTATACGGAGATCTGCCGCTTGACCGTCCTGATATGTTCTTTACAGAGGAGACACCGATACATACATCAAGCCCCTACAGCGCGTCAAAGGCAAGCGCGGACTTACTTGTGCAGGCATATCACAGAACATACGGTCTGCCTGTGACGATCTCACGCTGCTCAAATAACTACGGTCCGTATCATTTTCCGGAAAAACTCATTCCGCTCATGATAGCGAACGCGCTTGCGGACAAGCCACTCCCCGTTTACGGCGAGGGCTTGAATGTGCGCGACTGGCTCTATGTTGAGGATCATTGCCGCGCGATAGATATGATAATCCATAACGGCAGAGTGGGCGAGGTGTATAATATCGGCGGTCATAACGAAAAGACGAATATCTATATCGTGAAGAAAATACTGGAGCTTTTAGGTAAGCCGGAGAGCCTTATCACATATGTGACCGACCGCAAAGGACACGATCTCAGGTATGCGATCGATCCGACCAAGATA
>CAMNAT010000344.1 GCA_946531785.1 uncultured Oscillospiraceae bacterium | reverse complement strand
CCCTGCGGGCGCACGATCAACCACCCGTGTCCAGGGCGCGTTTGTTTCCGATGACGAGGTCGAGAGGATAGTGGACTTTATAAAGGAAACATCGCCCGAAACACATTACCGTGAGGATCTGGCCGAGCATATTGAGCGGATACAGCTTGGCGAAAACGGTGTTACGCCGGATAAGGATGACGATGATGATCCGCTTCTCAAGGAGGCGATACAGCTTGCTGTCGATCTTGGAAAGATATCGACATCCATGGTACAGAGACGACTGAGCGTTGGTTATTCCAGAGCAGGACGAATAATAGACACCATGGAAGCAAGAGGGATCATATCTCCCGCAAACGGAGCAAAGCCGAGAGAGGTGCTTATATCCCGCGCGGATATCCCGTTAGGCGGAGCGGCTGACACATTCGATGAAGATGTTGAAGAGTAAGAAAGGAAATCGATATGGCGATATTATTAAAAGGTAAAGAGGTATCTACAAGAATAAAGGATGAATTGAAAAATGAGGTAGCGGCTCTGAAAGAGAAGGGTATTCACCCGGGTCTTGCGGTTATTCTTGTCGGTGAGGATCCGGCAAGCCAGGTCTATGTCCGCAACAAAAAGCTTGCATGCGAGTATGTCGGTATAAACTCATTTGAATATCTTCTTCCTGAAAGCACAACACAGGAGGAATTGATAGAGCTGATAGAAAAGCTGAATAAGGATGATACAGTTTCGGGAATACTTTGTCAGCTGCCGGTGCCGAAGCACATAGACGAGGAGGCAGTTATAAATGCCATTGCGCCGAATAAGGATGTCGATGCATTTCATCCCGTAAATGTGGGCAAGATAATGACGGGAAATTTCGATTTTGTTCCCTGTACTCCGGCAGGCGTCATGGAGCTTATCGACGAGAGCGGTATAGATGTAAAGGGCAAGGAATGCGTGGTCGTGGGAAGATCGAATATAGTCGGAAAGCCTATGGCGATGCTGCTGCTTCACAGGCATGGAACGGTGACAATTTGTCACTCAAGAACAGCAGATCTTGCAGAAAAGACGAAAAACGCGGATATACTTGTTGCGGCTGTCGGTATTCCTGAATTCATAAAGGGCGATATGATAAAACCGGGTGCTGTCGTGATAGATGTCGGCATAAACAGGATCGCGCCGAAAAAGCTTGTCGGAGATGTAGAATTTGAAGCGGCAGAAAAGGTAGCGGCGGCTATAACTCCCGTTCCCGGCGGCGTAGGACCTATGACTATCGCGATGCTTATGAAAAACACCTTAAAGGCCGCGGAGATAAATCACACGAAACAGGAGCAATAGATAACAAATAAACCGCATAAAACAGGCAGTTTATAATGAAAATAACCAAATTTTTTGAAATTAATTGACATATATAGTTTATTGATGTATACTTATACCGTCAAAAATAAATTATGTGTTTTCCCGATTTTTCGGGAGGGAGGAATTAATTATGACATTCGAAAATGCATTAGCAAAGATTCAGGCGAAGTTTGCTGAAGTAAATGGCGCGAAGCTTGCAGATATGGCTGTGCAGGTAACACTTACAGACGAAGACTGCGGCGGTACTCTTTACTTTAAGGTAACAGACGGTACAGTTGATGTACAGGGCTATGACTACCGTGACAATGATGCAGTGATCGATATCGAGAGAAAGTCTCTTATGGATATCCTTGGCGGAAAGACTACACTTGATAATGCTATCGAGAAGGGTAAGGCAACAGTAAAGGGCAACTTTGAAAAGCTCGCTACATTAAAGGATGCAGTTCCGGCAGCTGTGAAGAAGGTTGTTGAAAAGAAAGCTCCTGCAAAGAAGGCACCGGCTAAGAAGGTTCCTGCAAAGAAGGCAGAGGCAAAGCCCGCGGCAAAAAAGGCAGAGGTTAAGCCTGTAGAGAAGAAGGCTGAAGTAAAGCCTGCTGAGAAGAAGGCACCGGCTGTAAAGAAGGCAGCAGCAAAGCCTGCTGAGAAGAAGGCTCCTGTTGCAAAGAAGACAGCAACTAAGATTGCTGCAAAGAAGGCGTAACTTTATGAAGCTATAGGGGTTTCGGACAGAAGCCCCTTTTTGCGTTATAATACTATTATTTCGGAGGAATAACAGATGGCAAAAATCGCAATGACAACACCGCTCGTTGAGATGGACGGCGACGAGATGACAAGAGTAATATGGAAGATGATAAAGGATATCCTTATCACTCCGTATGTTGATCTCAAGACTGAGTATTACGATCTTGGGCTTGAGATGAGAAACAAGACTGACGATCAGATAACCGTAGACAGCGCCGAGGCGACAAAGAAGTACGGCGTTGCCGTAAAGTGCGCGACCATAACACCGAATGCGGCAAGAATGACAGAATACAACTTAAAGGAAATGTGGAAGTCGCCCAACGGCACGATCAGAGCTATCCTTGACGGTACCGTGTTCAGAACACCTATACTTGTAAAGGGTATAGTTCCGTATATCCCGACATGGACAAAGCCGATCACCATAGCCCGTCACGCATACGGCGATATATATAAGAATGTTGAGATGCAGGTGCCTGCCGGCGGAAAGGCGGAGCTTGTATATACCGATAAGGATGGAAATGTAACTAAAGAGACAATACATGAGTTCAAGGGCTCAGGCATCATTCAGGGTGTACATAACCGTGATGAGAGTATATCATCCTTTGCGAGAGCATGCTTTAACTATGCTCTGGATATGAAGCAGGATATCTGGTTTGCTACAAAGGATACGATATCAAAGAAATATGACCATCGCTTCAAGGATATTTTCCAGGAGATCTTCGATAACGAATATAAAGAAAAATTTGAGGCGGCGGGCATAGAGTATTTCTATACGCTTATCGACGACGCTGTTGCACGCGTTATCCGTTCAAACGGCGGATATATCTGGGCATGCAAAAACTATGACGGTGATGTGATGTCAGATATGGTCGCAACTGCGTATGGCTCTCTCGCGATGATGACATCCGTGCTCGTATCACCGGACGGCATCTATGAGTATGAGGCGGCGCATGGTACGGTGCAGCGTCATTATTATAAGCACCTTAACGGTGAGACCACATCGACCAACTCAGTTGCAACGATCTTTGCATGGTCGG
>CAMNAT010000343.1 GCA_946531785.1 uncultured Oscillospiraceae bacterium | reverse complement strand
AACATGGTCGTCATCTGATGAGGCTGTTGCAAAGGTCATCGACGGAGTAGTGATCTCAGGCGAGCCGGGAACAGCCGTGATAACCGCGACTACCTCAAACAACCTCAGCGCGCAATGCTCGATCACCGTTAAGGATGATAAGCAGCTTATAACCAACGACCGTTTTTATAAGGATACGGACGGCAATAATCTCTATTCGCAGGGCGGAGGTATATTCAAGTTCGGCGACACCTACTACTGGTATGGCGTGCGCTATGTGGAAAGCTCTTCATATGCTGCCGACCCAAGACCGGTAAGCGTTGAGCATCCCGCCTTCGAGGCGTTCACCTGCTACACCTCAAAGGATCTTGTAAACTGGGAATACAAAGGAGATGTTGCCACTCTCGAAACTCTCGGTGAGAGTTGGTGCGGCTGGGCAGGCAGAATGGGTGTTGTATACCATGAGGGTACCGGGAAATATGTTCTTTGCTCACAGTTCAACGGTACGATAATCGCAAGCGCGGATAACCCGCTGGGACCGTTCAGGAAAGAGACCGGATATTTCTGGTTCGGAGACAAAACCTCCATACCCGGCGTTGAGACAGGTCAGACAGGCGATCAGACGATGTTCCAGGATGACGACGGCAAGGCGTATATGATCTGCTCATCCTCAAACGGCAGAGGACACCTTTACATAGTGCCTATGGATGATTCAAAGGGCTATTGCGACTTTGACAGTGAAAATATAATCGAGATCAACGGCTCGACAAGCAAATATTTTGACGAGGACGGCTCCATAAAGACCAAGGACAAGGGCGGCATCGAGGGTGACTGCATGTTCAAGTATAACGGCAGATACTACTTTACCGGCTCTGATCTTTATGGCTGGCACGGCTCAAGGGTTTATGTATTCCAGTCGGACAGTATTGACGGTGACTATAATGTTAAGCCGAATTACAACATAGCTGACAAAGACAAAGGCAACCGGTTTCCGTATATAATGAAGAACGCAAAGCAAAGCTATGCGCATAATTCGCAGACCGGTTTCTACTATACGCTGCGCGGCAGCAAGCAGGAGACGGTTATATACTGCGGCGACCGCTGGTGCGACTTCGGCGGTCATGGCATAGGCTATAACGAGTGGGTACCGCTGTCGTTTGAGGGCGAGAACGATACTCCCGTATTCAACGATCTTAGTCAGTGGCGTCTGGATGAAAAGACGGGAGAGTGGAGCGTAGGTGAAGGTAATAACTATATAGCCAACAACGAATTTGACGCGGACAGAGTTCTTGTCGGTAGCCTTACGGGCTGGGAATGCGCGAGCACAACAGGTACTGCATGCGGAAATATAAAGACGCGCCGTTATTATGGTACCTATGCTGCAAAGCACGATGGCATCGCAGACTATAAAGCTGTAACCAAACAGAATGTAAAGGAACTGCCTGACGGCGTTTACACGCTCCGCGCAAGCGTAATGTCAAGCGGCGGTCAGAACGAGTGCGTACTGTATGCAAATAACGGTGATACGGAATACAGCGCATCCATGAAATCTGCGACAAACGGCTGGACTGATATTGTTGTAAAGGATATCGAGGTCAGAAACGGCGAATGCGAGATCGGCGTGCGCTCTGATGCGAATGCGGGCAATTATGTGCGTTTTGACGACATGTATTTTGCCAGGAACTCTGACGGTAAGGCTCAGCCGGAGGAGAAGGCGCCGCTCAGAGTTGTGGATGAAAATGGAGATGCGTTATCCGAGCTTAAAGCCGGCACCGCGGTGCACGCTGTGTTCGATGATGAATATACCGGCAGCGCGGCGCTCTATATGGCTGTTTATAACAAGGATGGCGTGCTGACAGATATAAAAACGGCAAGCGGCACCGAGGGCAGCGGTATCGAAACGGACAGTGTTATACCGGGAGACAATACCGAAGCAATAAAGCTGTTCCTGTGGGATAATACGCAGAAGCCGTTTATAAATGCGATAGAGATCAAATAGCTATGAAGATATATTCATCGAATACAGTGGTGCGGTTGCGGCTTCCAATCATTTCAATAATTTCTCTGCATTGATATGAGCGATAGATTCTTTTTCACCGTCTGAGAGGTCAAGCGACAAAAATTGCTTGACCTCTTTTTTCGGGCTCCATAGCGGAAAATCAGTACCGAACAGAATTCTGTCAGCACCGTAGCGCTTTATATACTTTTCTGTTTCCCTTTTGCCGATAAACATCATGCAGCTTGAAAAGTCAAAATAACAGCTTGTATCCTTAAGATATTCAAATGCCTTGTCAAACATTGACCATCCGCCCAGATGAGCGCCTATTACTTGGAGAGTGGGGAAATCATCGAGCACCCTGCGAAGCTTCTCCGGCCTTGAGTACTCATAACGCGGATCGCCGCAATGAATCATTATGGGAAGGCTTCCGGCGGCTGCCTCATACATAGGATAAAGACGCTTGTCATCAATGGAGAATGCTTGTGTGTCAGGGTGTATCTTTATCCCTTTCAAGCCAAGGCGTTTGATCCTGTCGATCTCAGAAGTGACATTCTCCATATCCGCATGTATCGTGCCGAAGCCGTAAAACTCTGTATGTGAAGCGACCGCGGATGCCGTGAATTCATTTATGTGTGCTACATGCTCAGGCTTTATTGCCACAGGCATCAGGACATGATTTGAAATGCCGGCTTTTTTTCCTTCGTTAAGCAGGGTATCCGCACTGCCCGAATACCTGAATTTAAATCCATAAAAATCGCAAATGCTCTGACTTCCTTTTATTGCTATATTATCGGGATATATATGTGAGTGGAAATCTATGATCTTCATCGCTTAACCCTGCCTTTCCGTGTTATGCTTTGAGTATAAAGAAAATAAAGAAGGCTGTCAACAAAATGGTATGAAAAACTTCTTTTTCTGCATGGCTGCTTGTATATTTCCGCAATATTTATCCTGTGTGTTCAATTGACATTTCTCTAAACCTGATATGTAATATACTTAAAGCCAGAGACTTGTTTTGATGATCTTAATGAGTTCAGTGATGAGTTGAAAGAAAATTTCAGAATAATAGGAGGATGTAATATTCATAGGTTTTCCGATCTGGTACGGATGCGCTCCGAATGTAGTAA
>CAMNAT010000342.1 GCA_946531785.1 uncultured Oscillospiraceae bacterium | reverse complement strand
CGCCTCTATATTGCTGTCCTTATCCTCCGCGGCAAGCGCCGATACAAATCCGCCCTGGCTCGCGCCGACAAGATAGACACGCTCTTTATCTACCATATCCAACTCTCTCAGCTGCTTTATTATTTCAATCAGTTCATCACGCTCGGTAAATATAGTCATTTCCGTTGTGCTTCCGCTGCTGCGCGAGGAATTCGAGCCGCCGCAGAAGTCGAACGCATATGCCGCATAGCCGTTTTCAGCATAAAACCGACAATCAGTATCATAATCGCTGCCGCTGCCGTTAAAGCCATGACTGCAGATGATAAGTCCGCAGTCTTTTGCCTTTTCCGGATAATACAGCTTTCCGTATATTTTCTTATTTCCTATTGCTATGATGTGTTCTTTTATGATCATTATACACCTCTTAAAACATATAACCGTTTAACCCAAATGCAACACATTTATGAGCAGTATCCAACTGATCCCGTAATATGTAATGACCGCCACAAGGTCGTTTATCGTTGTGATGAGCGGGCCGGACGCGACCGCCGGATCCACCTTGATCCTCTTGAAGAACAACGGGATAAGCGTGCCCAAGGCGCTCGATATTATCATTGAGATTATGAGCGATACACCGATACACCCCGATACCGCAAACGAAAAGCCGGGGTCCTTGCCCTTGAAAAACCATATATACAAGCCAACAAGCACAAAGGATACTGCCGCAAGCACTGTTCCGTTACACAGTCCGACTCGCATTTCCTTGAAAACGAGGTGGGCCTTCTGCTTAAATGTCAGGTTTTCATCGACTAAAACGCGTATGGTGACAGCCAGCGACTGTGTGCCGACATTACCAGCCATGTCAAGTATGAGTGACTGGAACGCCATTATAAGAGTGAGCTGCGCGACAACACCCTCGAACACTCCGACAACACTCGACACGACTATACCCAGCCCCAAAAGCACCAGAAGCCACGGCATACGCTTTTTCATACTCTTATCAAGAGGCTCGTTCAGATCCTCCTCCGCGGTAAGACCTGCAAGCATGGCGTAGTCCTCGCCCATCTCATCATCCACAGCCTCGATGATGTTCTGAGCCGTGATGACGCCTATAAGCTTATTCGACTCGTCCAGCACCGGGATGATATTCTCAGAATAATCCTTCAGCTTTTCGATACAATCCGCGGTCTGCTCGGTAGCGTACACATACGGGAACGATGTCGCAATAAGCCCCTCAAGCGGCGTTTCGCTGCGCGCGGTTATAAGATCCTTGAGGTCTATCGCCCCGTAAAATTCCTCGTCCTCATCAACTACGAATATCGTTGCTATATTGTCGTTTTCCTCCGCCTGTGTGACAAGCTCATGCATTGCCTGCTTAACGCTCATATCATCCTTGATGATGATACAGTTCGTAGTCATTCGGCTGCCTATCTCATCCTCATCAAATGAGGTTATGAGCCGTATCTCGTTCTGGATATCAGGATCCAGTATCTCGATTATAAGCGCCCGCTTTTCCTTGTCTATCTCCGCAAGCACATCTACCGCGGTATCGGTGTCAAGCCTTGACACAACCGCCGCCGCGCGGCGGATATCCATTTCGTTGAGGTATCTCCCCGCTACATCGGCATCCAGATACTCAAATATCTCCGCAAGCAAATTAAGGCGGCAGACGCGATAAAACTGTCTCCGCTCCTTGGTGTCAAGTGTCTCTATTACCTCGGCAATATCACTTTCGTGATAATTTTCGAGCCTGTCCATTTTTGTTCTTGGTGAATCATTACCCCTTATGATCGCTGTGATCTCCGCACTGTAATCCGGCTTGACCGCAGCAGACTCGTTTGATGATGCGACCTCATTTATTTCATTCTCATTCATCTGATCGTCCTCCTTATCGTATATTGAAGCATCGCTTCTTTCCGACAGAAGGGACAAAAGGACATAAAAATACCTATGCAAGAGTCATGCACAGGCAAACAAATAACATATTACAAAGCTGAACAAGCGGCATTATCCGTACCGCGCAGATCTGCAATATCATATTTGCTACTTCGCCCGTCTGACCCGGTACTGTCACTGTTTGCCACTTCGTTCACCTCCGTGTAAAATACTGAATTTAACTGTTATTTATTATAGCACACAGTTTCATTTTTGTCAATCACGAAAACAAATAAAAACAACGCAAAGCGTTACCGAGATACATCAGCGATTTCTTATAAATCAAATAAGCAGCGCTTATCACTCAGAGCTTTAATTTGTGTTTTATAGTCTCGATCGTTTCGTCTATCTTAAAGACCGCGCCGGTCTCATGGATTGTTATGTCCGCATAACGCTCATACAGAGCACAGCGCTCGTTATAAATATCTTCAAGCCCCTGCCCTTTTTTCCTCACCACTCCGCGGGAATCGAGGTCACCGAGACGGCTGCTCAAAACATCACAGCCTATGGAAAGATAGATCACAGTTCCCATTTCCTTGAAATGCCGCATGGCACGCTCTCCAAATACAGCACTTCCGCCGGTGGCTATAACGGTATTTTCGACATCTATACCTGAATTTATCTCATCCTCGAGCGCCAGAAAGCCGTCTATCCCAAGCTCGGAGATCAGCTTACTGAGTGTCTTGCCCGTCTTTTCCTGTATCACGATATCAGAATCAACAAAAAGCATCCCCAAAGCCTTTGCCAAAACCACTCCTATACAGCTTTTGCCGACTCCGGGCATTCCGACCAGAACTATATTTTTCATATTATTTACCTCATAATCCGTTTTATCTTCTTGTATTATAACATAACACCCTCGCTTATGCAATATCTTTCAGACTTTCTGTGTCAAAGACAAATCATAAATGTAATATACTTTTTACTTTACATTAAATCTGCGTTATGGTATAATAAGGGCACTTGAAGCATTTAACAGAGGTGAAATAATGAACGGAATTTCCATGAACATGACCGAGGGCGGTATAGTAAAAAAGCTGATACTTTTCGCTATACCTGTACTCGTAGCAAATATATTCCAGCAGCTTTACAATGTTGCGGACACCGCGATCATAGGCAATATATTAGGCGACCAGGCGCTTGCCGCCGTCGGCGCCGCGGCTCCGGTCTACGCGCTGCTCATCGGAGTTGC
>CAMNAT010000341.1 GCA_946531785.1 uncultured Oscillospiraceae bacterium | reverse complement strand
TATTTCCACATAAGAATTAATAATTCCAAGGACCTCATTTATATCTATATTTGATACTATCGGTATCTCTGTCTGCTCCGGATCGGCAGTTACTTCCGGGGCTTCTGTAGTATCCGGTGCTTCCGTCGTTTCCGGTGCTTTGTCCGTTACCCAGTCGATTGAACGCACTGTCGCTTCCTTGCTTACATTTACCTTAAGCTCATCATCCCACGCGCCCCATGTCTTTGCGCTTGCATAGGTGATGTCTGCAATATCTGTACCCTGCCATCCGCTGACAACGGTGCTGTATCCATATTCGGCATAATATACACCGCCAGTTTCGTATTTGCTGTCCGGGGTATTATACTGACTCCAGCTGCCCCATTCGCCATCACGCAGAACTAGTGCCATGCTCGTTTCACATTCACTGGTATATGTAATAACAAATTTACCACCCTCTGCAATATCAATATTGCTCACATTGATCGCATCAGAGGTGTCCGGCGCTTCGGTACTCTCATCGGCATCTATCACCTGATTGACATTCACCGCATAAGCCGGCAGAGCCGCAAACAGCATGCTCGCGGCGGCTGTCGCCGCGAGCAGTCTTTTAATTCCTTTTTTCATGCCGGTCTCCTTATCTTGCGCCGAATTTTTCCTGCGCGGCCGTCCACTTCTTATTCCATGTATCCATTATCTCATTCAATGTCTGACTCTTTGTGAGCGCAGCCTCGGCTATCTGGCAGTCGGGATAGTTATCGCTGTTTATGCCAAGCTCCGATTCATTATTGATATCGGTGAGCAGAGTCTCCTCGCCCGCCGGCGCAGGGCTGTCAACTATCAGCTCAACACCGTCAAAGTCCTTGAGCACCTCAGGCTCCGGAGCGCCGTCTATTATCGAGATACAATCCTGCGACTCTGCATATCCGGACTCCTCTATCATCCACTTGACATATATCAGAGATGCCATCTTGTTATCTATCGACGCATTCAAGTTGATACCATAAGCATAGTCAGGTGCAGCCGATGCGTACTGCTTGCCCTTAACGGTTATCGGGAACGGCATATATCCTATAGCATCAGGATCGTTGCCCGCCTCCTTGAACTGCTGAACAGCCCATGAACCGAGCACCATGCAGCCGATCTCGCCGCGGTTGATCATGCCCTTTGAGCCCTCCCAGTCACTTGTGGTCGGATCCTCCTCGGTAAGTCCGCGCTTAAATACCTCATAAAGCGTATAATATACAGCATACGGACCTGTCATGTCGCCGCGATCAGCAAACGGATTACTGCCGTGAACAAGCTCTTTGTTTGTGAAGTCCGGATCACCCGTTGCTGAGCCGCCGATATATCCGTCCCATGCGCCCATCGCCCATCCGGACGAGAAGTTTGAATATAGCGGGACAGCATTTGTATTATCCTTTATCTTCTGTAACGCATCAAGGAACTCATCCGGTGTTTTCGGGAGCTCAGTTATGCCAGCCTTTTCAAAAACATGCTTGTTATATACGATACCCTGAACATTACACATCGCAGGTATTCCGTACACATCATCACCGTATGCGCGGTTATCCATAAGGATATAGCGTTTGCTCATATCATTGATCGTACCGAACGGCAGGAACATGCGCGGATATTCATCCTTATCGACCGTTGTGGGGATCATGCACACATCGCCCCAGTCCTTTGTCGTAAGACGCAGCGTCATATCCTCAGCATAGTCTGTGGGTGTGTCATAGTTGACCTTGATGCCGGGGTACATCTCATTGAACCGTTTGTTGTACTCTGCAAAAAGGGTATCTACAAGATCGTTTCGCCCATTCAGCACAGTTATTGTTGCCTGAAGATCGGTGTAATCCTTACCGAGCTCCAGATCCATGAATCTTGTAAGATCCTTCTCGGTTATTCCCGACTTGCTCTCATCGGAGCCGACAGTCGTCGCCTGCTTTCCGCAGCCTGCCGCTCCTAAAAGTATGCCCGCAGCCGCAAGCACTGACACAGCTTTGATAAATCTCTTTTTCATATTGGTATTCCACCTTTCCTTTAATTATTTTTCACAAAATCTTCTGAGGATCGCCGCAGCCTGACAGCGCAGCGTATTTCCATCCGGCATCAGCTCATCCTTATCATTACCTGTGATAAGCCCCGAGCCGACAGCCCATTCCATTGCGGATACTGCCCATCCGCTTATACTGTTGTTATCTGTAAAGCCCGCAATATCTCCCTCTACGGATATATCACGCTCTTTATATTCCGCGTACCTCATGAGCATCACTGCAAACGCCTCACGTGTTATATTGTCCCCGGCTCCGAACATATCATCGGAATAGCCGTCTGCAATGCCCTTTTCAACCGCCCATGCGACTGCCGGTGCATACCACGCATCAGGCGCAACATCAGAGAAAGCTGCGACGCCGCTTTGCGGTCTGCTCTCCATATTGTAAAGTATCTGGACGAGCTCCGCGCGTGTCATGTTTTTCTCCGGCTCAAAGATGCCTTCATCCGTGCCGGTCATTATGCCGCGATCAGCCGCATACAGCACATCATCATAGTACCATGCGCTCTGACTTACATCCTTAAAGCCCGCCGGCTCGCCGCTTGAGCCATCAGCTATGATCACCTTATCCGCGCCGGAATGCACTACCCTTATCGCGTCATAGTACATTGTTCCCGTAACAACGCCGTCTTTGCAGTTCTCATTTTCAATATAATTGAGCCACAGTCCGAAGCCGGTTATATTTGATGACTTTGCCGGAAGTCCGCCCTTCGGATTGCCCTTTTCATCGCGCGAAACAAACTCTGAGAAAGGTATAGTTACTAGCATCGCATCCGTTCTGCCCGCAAATTCCGGATTCTGTTCCAGATAATATTCATAGGTCATGCCCGGACCGCTTACCTGTATAACAGTATGCTGGTTTTTGCCGTCCGGCTTTATCCAAAGCTGCACCGCGTCATAATCCGACCAATCCACCTCTTTTGCCTTTACGATACCGGTATAGCCGCCCTTTGAAAGCTTATAATCTGCCTTTATCGAATAGTCGCCGTTATACTTCGGTTCCTCACAGAAGCTAAGCTCAAGCGCACATCCCGTTCCGCTGTTCGTCGGCCAGTCGCGTCCGAGCAGATCGGCAACACCG
>CAMNAT010000340.1 GCA_946531785.1 uncultured Oscillospiraceae bacterium | reverse complement strand
GGGGACATATAAGCTTCTGTCCTAAAACACCCTTGCCTTATGCATCTAATTATAAAGCATATACGGGTGTTTGTCAAGTCAATTTTAGTTTTTTGTGTTTTTTAACAATTTTACCGCAAATATTTCAACCGTCTATAGGTGATATGCCTATCGTTATTTCCTCCAATACATCCAGGAGCACCTTGACTGTATCAAGCGAGGTGAGCATGGTGACATTATTCTCGGTAGCTGTCCGCCTGATCCTTGCGCCGTCCTCATAATGGACACCGGATAATATCGCCCTTGTATTCATAACATAGCTGACATACCCCGCGCGGATCGCGTCAAGTATCTCGGTGCTGCCCTCTGAGAGCTTGCGGAGTATCCTTGTTTTTATCCCGTGCTCCTTTAAGAACTCCGCGGTTCCTATGGTAGCCTCGATATTAAAGCCCATATCGTAGAACCGCTTGACCAATGGCAGAGCCTCCTCCTTGTCTTCGTCCGCAAGAGTAACAACCACTGTTCCGTAGTTCTGCATCCGTATCCCCGATGCAACAAAAGCCTTATACATAGCACGGTGCAGCTTGTCATCATAGCCTATCGCCTCGCCTGTTGACTTCATCTCAGGCGAAAGATACGAGTCCATACCGCTGAGCTTTGAGAATGAGAACGCCGGCGCTTTTACATAGTGCCGCTTCTTCTCAGGCGGATATATCGTGTTTATACCTTGCTCGGAAAGGCTCTTGCCCAGCATCACGAGCGTAGCTATATCGGCAAGGCTGTAGCCGGTGGCTTTTGAGAGGAACGGCACCGTCCTTGATGAGCGCGGATTCACCTCTATGATATATACATTTTCATCAGCATCCACTATGAACTGTATATTGAACAGACCTCTGATGCCTATGCCCAGCCCCAGCTTTTCAGCATATTTGAGTATAGTCTGTTTTACTTTTTCCGATACGCTGTAGGTGGGGTATACGCTTATCGAGTCGCCGCTGTGCACGCCCGTACGCTCCACAAGCTCCATTATACCGGGTACGAATACAGATCTTCCGTCACAGACCGCATCGACTTCCAGCTCCTTGCCGCGGATATATTTATCGACTAAAACAGGCTTATCCTCGTCTATCTCAACAGCCGTTTTAAGGTAATGCACAAGCTCCTCTTCCTTTGCCACTATCTGCATAGCCCTGCCGCCGAGAACAAAGCTCGGACGGACAAGCACCGGATAGCCGATCTCAGCGGCAGCCTTTATGCCGTCCTCTATGTTTGTAACGGCTCTGCCGGGCGGTTGCGGTATAGAAAGCTCCTCTAAGAGATGCTCGAACAAATCCCTGTCCTCCGCGCGCTCTATCGCATCACAGTCCGTTCCGATTATCCTTACGCCGCGCGCGTTCAAAGGCTCCGCCAGATTCACAGCCGTCTGTCCTCCGAGCGTAACTATAACACCATCAGCTTTTTCAAGCTCAACTATGTTCATTACATCCTCCGGTGTGAGCGGCTCAAAATACAGCTTATCGCTCGTTGTGTAATCTGTCGATACTGTTTCGGGATTGTTGTTTATTATTATCGCCTCATATCCCGCGCTACGGATCGTGTTCACCGCGTGCACGGTGGAATAATCAAACTCAACGCCCTGCCCTATCCTGATAGGTCCGGAGCCGAGAACGATCACCTTTTTCCTGTCCGATACCCTTGATTCATTTTCACTGTCATAGGTCGAATAGAAATACGGAACATAGCTGTCAAACTCGGACGCGCAGGTGTCTATCATTTTATATGCAGGCATTATTCCCGCGTTTTTTCGCAGCTTAAAGATATCATGCTCATCTTTGCCCCATAACGCTGCTATCTCGCTATCGGAAAAGCCCATTCCTTTAGCCTTCTTAAGCTCATCTGTATCGCCAATGCTTTCTTTTAAAAGACCTTCCTCATCGGTTATATTTTTAATCTTGCGTATAAAGAACCTGTCTATCCCGGTAATATCGCAGACCTTTTGCACTTCACATCCGCGCCGCAAAAGCTCTGCTATGGCATAGATGCGGTCATCGGTGCCGATCTTTATATAGTCTAGCATATCATCTGTTTTAACTGCGTCAAATTTCATGTCGTGCAAGTGACAAAGTCCTATCTCCAACGAACGAACCGCCTTTAACAGGCTTTCCTCAAACCCTCTGCCTATCGACATTACCTCTCCGGTCGCCTTCATCTGCGTGCCGAGACTGTTATTTGCATCCGTAAACTTATCGAACGGGAACCGCGGCATCTTTGTAACCACATAATCCAGAGCCGGCTCAAACGCGGCGGGAGTATTGGCTATCTGTATCTCGTCCAGCGTCATTCCTATGCCGATCTTTGCCGATACTCTCGCTATCGGGTAACCGCTCGCCTTGGACGCAAGCGCTGACGAACGCGACACGCGCGGGTTGACCTCGATAAGATAATATTGAAACGATTTCGGATCGAGCGCGAACTGAACATTGCAGCCGCCCTCGACCTTTAAGGCTCTTATTATCCTAAGAGCGCTGTCGCGAAGCATATGGTATTCCTTGTTTGTCAGCGTCTGCGAAGGACACACGACTACAGAATCTCCGGTGTGTATGCCGACAGGATCAAGGTTTTCCATATTACATATCGCTATTGCCGTGTCGTTGCTGTCACGGATGACCTCGTATTCTATCTCCTTGTAGCCCTTTATGCTTTTCTCGATAAGCACCTGATGCACCGGCGAGAGAATGAGCGCGTTTTTCATAAGCGACCTCAGCTCTTCCTCATTATCCGCAAAGCCTCCGCCTGTGCCGCCCAATGTGAACGCCGGACGAAGCACGACCGGATAGCCTATCCGCTCAGCGACAGCTATGCCCTCATCCATCGTGTTTGCAATATCTGACGGCAGCACCGGCTCGCCCAATTCCTCGCAAAGCTCCTTGAACAGTTCCCTGTCCTCCGCCCGCTCTATGCTCCTTGAGCTTGTTCCCAAGAGCTTTACGCGGCATTCCTTGAGTATCCCCTTTTTTTCAAGCTGCATGGCAAGATTAAGCCCCGTCTGACCGCCCAACCCGGGAAGTATCGCGTCAGGCCTCTCACGCCGTATGATCTTTGCTATGTATTCCAGATTGAGCGGCTCCATGTATACCCTGT
>CAMNAT010000339.1 GCA_946531785.1 uncultured Oscillospiraceae bacterium | reverse complement strand
GGGCGCTCTCGAGCCGTTCATGCTTGGTAACATCGTGGATCACGACGATAACGCCGCCCTCGCTGCTCTCGCGCGAGTACATGACGAAGTTGAGCTGCAGCACCTTGTTGTTCAGGTGTATCTCGCGCTCGGCATGATCCTCATTCGGAGTGTACTGGAGCTGCTCTAAGGTTATATCGGCGTTTATCTCCTTGAAGAACTTGTTGAACTTGATATCGTCAACAAACTTCCTGTTAAGCACCCTCTTTGCCTCCGGGTTTATATGTATAAGGTTGCCCTTCATGTCAAACGCCAGTATGCCGTCGTTCATGTTCTCGAGTATCTTCTCGACCTTGGATTTTTCCGCATACGAGCGGTCGGCATGCTCATTCCGCGACTGAGAAAGGTATAAGAGCGCATTGGAAAGCTCGCCGATCTCGTCGGGGGATTCCGTTGCCTCAAGCGATACGCGGTCGCCGTTTGCAAGCCGCAGAGCCTGGTTTGCCAGCTCCTTCAACGGCTTTGTGATCGTGCGGAGCAGGACGAGCGACAGAAGATACATCGCCGCCGCAGAGCAGATCAGAGTTATAACAAGAACGGCTATGGACCGCCTTACAGTCGCATGCGCGTCAGCCAGAGCGCGCCTTACATAGACGATATACCCCACCCTGCCGTTTACGGTGATGGGCAGAGCAAACTCCATGTTATCGGTAAAATACGCGTCCGAGTAGCCCTCCCTGCCCTCGATCGCGCCGGATATTATATTCGTCGCGCGCAGCTGCTCAGCGCTGTTTGACGCGAAAAGAACACCGCCGTCGCCCGATAAGATATACAACTCCGTTGCGGTGCCCACGCCAAGCTTGTCGGCATCCTGCATTATTATCTGACGCAGCTTTCCGGCGTTGTCAGAGCTTCTTTCGTTTATCACGATCTCCCGGTCGGTATTCTCCGGCACAGGCTCGATCGCTACCTCGTTTGCGGTCTCCTGAAGAACTACACGATTCTCATCTGAAAAAACCGCGGTGATAGAGTCGGAAAAATCCTTCTTTATGCCGCGGGTGTAATTCAGGATCCCGAACACTCCCGCAATGACTTCGACCGTTACAATGAACAATACGAGCATTGCGGAGGTTCTTTGTCTTAAATTTTTAAACATGTTATATCTTGTTGAAATAGTATCCTATGCTTCTCTTTGTCATTATGTATCTCGGCATCGACGGATCGTCCTCGATCTTTTCTCTCAGCCTTCTTATGGTTACATCAACGGTGCGGACATCGCCGAGATATTCATAGCCCCATACATTCTCTAAAAGCACCTCTCTTGAGAATATCTGATCCGGCGCTACGGCGAGGAACTTCAGAAGCTCGAACTCGCGCAGGGTGATATCTATGGTCTTGCCGTTCTTCTTCACCTCATAGCGGTCAACATTTATAACGACATCGCCCGATGTGATGGTACTTGTGTCCTCAACAGCATTGCTGCTGTCCGCTCTCATCTCCGAGCGGCGCAGAAGCGCCTTTACTCGCGCTGAAAGCTCGCGCGCGGAGTACGGCTTTGTGATATAGTCATCAGCACCAAGCTCCAGACCTACGATCTTGTCCACCTCATCCTCACGCGCAGTGAGCATGATGATCGGCACATTAGAGGTCTTTCTTATCTCCTTGCACGCGTCCATGCCGTCCATGCCCGGAAGATTTATATCGAGCAGAACAAGGCTCGGCTTTTCTTTAAGACACATATCCACGCCCGTAACACCATCAAAAGCGGAGATCGTCTTATACCCCTCCTTCTGGAAGGTAAATGCAAGCACCTCGTTTATGTTCTTTTCGTCTTCAACTATCAATATCGTTGCATCCATTTATACAATGTTCCTTTCTGTGTTATTTTCTATCGACTGTCTTTTAACTGTCTTTTACAATTCAGACAAGAATATTTCATATTAGTTACACTTATTTTATCAAAAATCAACAGATATATCAAGTATATTTTGAAAAAAAATTTAAAAAAACCGTATTTTTTTCGTATTTTAGTTGAAATTGCCACGGTTTTGGGGTATAATGTTCTAAAAAATGCTGTAAGGAGTTGTAAAAATGCCTGTTTTGGATATGCCTTTGAAGGAGCTTGAAGCCTACCGCGGGATAAATCCCAAGCCCGCAGACTTTGATGATTATTGGGAAAAGGCTCTTGATGAGCTTGATAAAGTTGACATAAAATTAGAGCTTGTTCCTGCCGCATTTCAGTCGCCCGGCGCGGATTGCTATGATCTTTATTTTACCGGAACGCGCGGCGCGAGGATACATGTAAGACATGCGCGCCCGAAAAATATCAACGGCAAGATACCTGCCGTTCTGTTCTTCCACGGCTACGGCGACAGCGCCGGAGCGTGGCTCGACAAGCTCGGTTGGGTGAACGCGGGAGCATCGGTCTTTGCGATAGATGTCCGCGGTCAGGGCGGCGAGAGCGAAGATATGGGCGGAACACGCGGCACGACCATGGACGGACAGGTCATGCGCGGTGTAGACAATGACGATCCGCAAAAGCTGCTCTACCGCGATATATTCCTAGATACCGCAGCGCTTGCGAGGATAGCGTTTGATATGGACTTCACAGACCCGGAACGTGTATATGCCTTCGGCGGGAGCCAGGGCGGCGCGCTCACGCTCGCGTGTGCCGCGCTTGAGCCGAGGATCGCAAAGATAGCGCCGATGTATCCCTTCCTTTCGGACTACAAGCGCGTCTGGGAAATGGATCTCGATCTTGACGCATACCGTGAGATAAAATATTATTTCAGGAAATTCGATCCCGCCCACGAGCGCGAGGATGAGGTATTCACGCGGCTCGGCTACATAGATGTGCATCATCTTGCGCCGCGCATAAAGGCGGAGACGCTTATGTTCACGGGGCTGCTCGACAACATCTGTCCCCCGTCAACGCAGTTTGCCGCATATAACAACCTCACATGCAAAAAGCGGCACATTATCTATCCCGACTACGCGCATGAGCATCCGTATCAGGCGATGGACGAGATATTTAAGTTTTTCTTTAGTTGATCCCATGCAAAAACGGCTTCCCGCGGGAAGCCGTTTTTTGATTTATCCCAATTTATCCTCGATCATCTTGGCAAGCGCCTCTGCCTTTTCCTGCA
>CAMNAT010000338.1 GCA_946531785.1 uncultured Oscillospiraceae bacterium | reverse complement strand
AATTCAGAGTGTTGATGGTAAAAAGAAAGATTTTATATCATATATATAGATTCTTGTATAAATCAGAGAAAAAGTGTTTTGAACGATTGATGAAACATGGTATATATTATACACCTGACATGTATTTATATACGGATATAAACAGATGCAAAAAGAAAAAAATATATATAGAGGGCTGCTTTCAGGCATATAAGTTTTTTAATAAATTTAAAGACGATATAAGTAATGAGTTTAAAGTTACAACACTTCCGTCAGACGATAATAAAAGGATACTAGAATCAATTGGAGCATGCAATTCTGTGTGTGTACATATAAGACGAGGAGATTATCTGAACAGCAGATACGCAAAGACATTGGCCGTGTGTGACTATGATTATTATATCAAAAGCATGGACTATGTATGCACAGAGGTAGATGATCCGGTATTTTATGTGTTTTCAAACAGTCATGAAGATATCGAGTGGATAAAGAATAATTATGATCTCAGCAAATACAAAGTAGAATATGTTGATCTTAATAATCCTGATTATGAAGAACTGAGGTTGATGTATAGCTGCAAGCATTTTATAATATCCAATTCAACATTCAGCTGGTGGGCACAGTATCTGTCAAAAAATCCGGACAAGCTCGTGGTCGCTCCGAGCGTGTGGAACAGAGATAAAAATGTCAGCAGTAAGAATATATATATGCCTGAATGGCATTTGATCGAGGTATAAATTAAATTGAAAGAGGAATAACCAAATGATTGGAAGCATAAGGTCATACCTGGCATGTAAATATCTAAAGTACAAATGGAAAAATAGAGTAATCTTTGGGCATAAAACAAGCATTAACAGAAGATGTGTTTTCGAGGGAAGAAATGCTGTCGGCAGCGGCACGACTCTGATAGATGTGTTTGTAGGCAATGGCTCGTATATATCTATATATTCATATATAATGAATGCATACATAGGGCGATATACTTCAATAGGACCACGAGTGCTAACAGCTTATGGAAAACATCCGACATCAACATTTGTTTCAACACATCCTGCTTTTTTCTCAACAAACAAGCAGGCAGGGTTTACCTATGTAAATAATAGTAAATTTAACGAAGTTCAGTGGATAAAAAAGGATAATAGTAGAATAGCATTTCATATAGGTAATGATGTATGGATCGGTGCAGATGTTAAGATTATTGATGGCGTTACAATAGGAGACGGTGCAATAATAGCAGCAGGAGCAGTAGTTACAAAGGATATACCGCCTTATGCCATAGTCGGCGGGGTTCCGGCAAAGATCATAAAATATAGATTTAATGAAGAGGATATAGATTTTTTATTGAAATTGAAATGGTGGGATAAGGATGAAGCGTGGATAAGGGATCACGCGGAATATTTTGAAGACATAGAAATATTGAAAGAGGTTTTAAAAAATGAGTAAGTACGCGCTTGTTGCAATTGGTTATAACAGACCTGACAGTATGGAAAGACTGCTTGAGTCGCTTAAAGCTGCGGAATATGATAATGATAATGTAACCCTTATTATAAGCATTGATAATAGCGGAAATGATGATGTAGAGAAATATGTAAAGGGCTTTGAGTGGCCGTATGGAGATAAAATAATAAGGACTTTCAAGGAGCGCCAAGGATTGAGAAAACATATTCTTAAATGTGGCGAGTATGTTAATGAATATGACGCGATAGCTGTGTTTGAGGATGATGTTGTCGCTGCTCCGGGATTTTATATGTATATGAAGGCTGCAGTTGAGAAATATGCTGATGATGATCGTGTGGCGGGAATATCCCTCTATAATCATCTTTGGAATGTAAATGCTAAAATGCCGTTTCAACCTGCATACTCAAAGTATGATGTATATTTTTTGCAGTTTGCACAGTCTTGGGGCCAGATATGGATGCGGGATCAATGGCTGGCGTTTTCGGAATGGTATAGTAAGAATAATGGCAAATTAGAGCCACAGGATACTTTGCCGAGTTTTGTAACAAACTGGCCTGAAACATCGTGGCTCAAATATCATATAAAGTATTGTGTTGATATGAATAAATATTTTGTTTATCCATATAAGGCACTGACAACTTGTTATTCTGACATAGGTCAGCATAATACAGTGAAGAATAATATTACACAAATACCTTTTCTTGAAGATGTAAAGAGGAATTATGATCTTCCGGATATAGATGATGCGATAAAATACGATGTCTTTTTTGAAAGAGTGCTGACTGGCAAAGAGATAAACGGAATCAGCTCTGATGAGATATGCTTTGACTTTTATGGCAGTAAAAATACATATTCCGGATACAGGTATGTTGTAACAATAAAGTATTTACCGTATAAGTTAGTAAACTCCTATTCCCTTGAGCTTCGACCTCAGGAGGCTAATGTCATAAAGGAGATACCGGGGGACGAGATATTCTTATATGATACATCAGAGTCTGCACCCACGATAAAGGGAAACAATGATATAAAATATTTCGCATATGCGTTCAGGTTGTTTAATAAGGGAAATAACATGGTTGATTATATTATAGACAGAGTAAAAAACAGATTCAGGCGCATAATGAAAAGCAGCAGATAACAGGTCATCGTTAACGAGAGAGGTGTAAAACATTGTTCAAAAATATAGTCGCCGTAGTTGTTACATACAACAGGAAAGATTTGCTTATGGAATGCCTAAGTGCCATAATTGATCAGTCTTATAAAGTCACCAAGATTGTGCTTATAGATAATGCAAGCACTGATGGAACAGAGGATATGTTAAGAAAAAGCGGATATCTGAATGATCCGATGATCGATTATGTTAAAATGGATACAAATACCGGCGGCGCGGGCGGCTTCTATTATGGCATGAAACATTCAATGCGATATAAAAGTGACTGGGTGTGGATAATGGATGATGATACGATTCCCACAGAAACGTGTCTTGAAAAGCTCATAATGGCGGATGAACATATAAAGAAAAGCGAGAAAAAAGATGCGGCATATTATGCAAGCGCAGTATACGGACCTGACGGCGAATTCATGAATTTGCCGGGGATATCGAATAAACCATCGGATAACGGATATCCGTATTGGTATAAATATCTTGCAAAAGGCATTGTCAATATTGCTCGATGTACATTTGTATCGGTGCTTAT
>CAMNAT010000337.1 GCA_946531785.1 uncultured Oscillospiraceae bacterium | reverse complement strand
ATATAAAGAATATGAAACCATAAATAAAGTGCATATGCCTTTTAATGAATATTACTGTAAATGTCAAGTCAAAATGTACAATTTCGGCGGATTAAAATGTACAATTTCAAATCTGGGTCATTACACAGCGAGCTTTACATTGCAAAGGTATGCTCATGCGACAAATAAGATGAAAAAGTCCAGTGCAGATAGGATGGAACAGTTTATCAGGAGCATGAGTATAAATTAGTATCAATGAGGGTCAAATGAGGGTCAAATAAAAAGAGACCTCTCACGAACTGCTTAACCAAGCCGTTTTTGAGAGGTCTGATGGTCGGGATGACTGGATTTGAACCTGACCGGCGATCCATTATGTGTTCCGCTAAACGCCAAAAACAAAAACAAGGCATAAACGCCTTGTTTTTGAGCTTTGGTCGGGATGACTGGATTTGAACCAGCGGCCCCTACGTCCCGAACGTAGTGCTCTACCAAACTGAGCCACATCCCGATTTGGAAAAATTGGCGGAGGAGGTGGGATTCGAACCCACGAGCCCTTTCGGACTACCGCATTTCGAGTGCGGCCCGTTATGACCACTTCGATACTCCTCCGTATGCTTCTGTCCGAAGTTTTATCCGCTCTTTTCACGAACAATAGTTATTCTACCATAAAAGATCTGTTTTGTCAAGCATAAATTGCTTTTTTTATGTAAAAAATTTTTTTATCTATTTTTGCGATTTTTCTTGAATTTTTATGGAAAAAATGATATAATACTTAAAATTATCTAACTTTTTTAACGTGGAAATAATTAACAGGACGATTGCAGCGTTTGTCGAGGGATCGGGGTATAAAAATGATTCGGAAGATTTGGAGATACAGAAACACAGAAGTAAAGCCTGAGGCGGTGAAGCGAGCGGCGGCAGCAAACAACGTGCCGAAAATAATAGCAAGCCTGCTTCTTAACCGCGGGATAAGCGAGTCTGATTTCAGTGCATTCCTTGTAAAATCAAAAAAGTATATAAAAAACCCGATGGATATGCTCGATATGGAAAAGGCAGCGGACAGGATCACAGAAGCGCTGAAAAATGAAGAGAAGATAGTTATCTACGGTGATTATGATGTGGATGGGATAACCTCGACCGCATTATTGTACGAGTTCTTGAAGTCAAACGGAGCAAATGCTGAATACTATATACCGGACCGCAAGGATGAGGGCTACGGCATAAATATCATGGCTGTCAACAAGCTTATAAAGCAGGGGGTAAAGCTGCTTATAACTGTCGATTGCGGCATAACGGCGATAGGCGAGGTGGAGTTTGCAAAGCTTCAGGGAATGGATGTGATCATAACAGACCATCATACCTGCAAGGAGCGCATACCGACCGCGGCGGTAGCTGTAGTGAATCCTAAGAGACCTGATGATGAATACGGCTTTGACGGGCTTGCGGGAGTGGGTGTTGCATTCAAGCTTGTGCTTGCGCTCGCAATGAAGCTGGGGATGAACACCGGCGAGGTTTTTGACAGATATGTAGATCTAGCGGCTATAGGCACGATAGCTGATGTCGTCCCGCTCGTGAATGAAAACAGGATAATCGTATCAAAGGGACTTGATGCGCTTCAGGAGCCGCAGAGACCGGGGCTTCGAGCGTTGTTTGATGTCGCGGGAGTCGCGGATAAAAAGGTCACAGCATCAACGATAGCATTCTTTGCCGCGCCGCGCATGAATGCCGCGGGACGGCTCGGAACAGCGGTGACATCCGTAGAGCTGCTTCTGACGCACGATGAGGCAAAGGCAAAGGAGATAGCCGAGGAGCTTGACCGCGAGAACCGCGCAAGACAGGAGACGGAGCAGGAGATAAACGAGCAGGCGCTCGAAATGATAGCGAAGGATCCGGGCTTTGCAAAGAAAAAGGTCATCGTGCTTGCGCGCAAGGAATGGCATAACGGCGTGATAGGCATAGTTGCATCAAGACTGGTGGAGAGATTCTATAAGCCGACGATCCTGATCTCTGTATCCGAGGACGGAAGAGGCAAGGGAAGCGGTCGGAGCATATCGGGCTTCAATCTGTTTGATGCTTTGTCTGACAGCGAGGAGTTGCTCACGAATTTCGGCGGTCATGCGGTTGCGGCAGGCCTTGGCATAAACTCAGATAAGATAGAAGAATTTGAAAAGAAAATAAATAAATATGCAGATTCCAAGCTTACCGACAGCGATATGATCCCTGTGGTGAAGCTTGACTGTATGCTCGGGGGAGCAAACCTCAATATGGGGCTTGCCAGAATGCTTGCAAATCTTGAGCCTTACGGCATGGGCAATGAAAGACCTGTGTTCGGGGTGAAGGATGCAGCGGTGGCCGCGATCTCGGCGGTCGGTGTTGATAACAAGCATCTCAGACTTCAGATAGAGAAGGATGGAACAAGAGTGAATTGTATAGGCTTCGGAATGGGCGAGTACCATAGGATGATCCGTACAGGCGATAAGGTACACATCGCATTCCGGCTTGACATAAATACATATCAGGGAACAGAGAGCGTTCAGCTGCAGCTTGTCGATATCAAGACAGCAGAATGATCTTAATTAATATATACGGGAGGAGGTCAACGCTATGACAGATAAATTGAACAACACCATACTTGAACCGGAGAAGATCCCGGAACGGGATATCAAGGATCCGGACAAGCTTATAGATGAGATAATAGAAATGGTAAAGGGCTATGCGCCGAGCGCAAACACAGACATTGTATATGTTGCATACCGCTTTGCAAAGAGTCTGCATGAAGGGCAGAAGCGTAAGAGCGGAGACCCGTATATCATTCATCCTGTTGAGGTCGCATATATCGCGGCGCAGCTCTCGCTTGATACAACTGCTATCTCGGCATGCCTTTTGCATGATGTTGTTGAGGATACCGAGTGCACCTATGAGGATGTCGCGGCAATGTTCGGCGAGCCTGTCGCAGAGCTTGTTGACGGCGTTACAAAGCTGAAGCAGATCAAATATACGACCCGTGAGGAGCAGCAGGTAGAGAATCTCAGAAAGATGTTCCTTGCGATGGCTAAGGATATCCGGGTGGTCATCATAAAGCTCATAGACCGCCTGCACAATATGCGTACAATGAATTTTATGCCGCGCCATAAGCAGCTGAGGATATCAAAGGAGACT
>CAMNAT010000336.1 GCA_946531785.1 uncultured Oscillospiraceae bacterium | reverse complement strand
GGATATACGCAATTATATTGATTTTGAGCATATGTGGCTTACCGAAGCGGGCTACGGTGATTCCGAATGTCCCACTGACTATATAACAATATGCGGTATAAGCCTCATCTCCGTACAGGAGTGGCTCAGATACGCCGGCAAATTCGGCTATGCCCCGACCAGACCTAAAACCATAGATACTTGGTGGATGCGCACGCCCGGAACAAACATCTCAACAATAAGATATGTGTCCTGTAAATCCCAAAGTAATCTTCACACATTAACAAATACCCAGCCGCGCGGCATCCGTCCGGTCTATTACCTGAACCGTGATTTTTTCAAAAAAATAAAGCCGACCGACATGGGTGCAAATGTTAAAAAGGCGATCAGAGACACTTATCCAGCAGGTGAGATGATGGCTGCTGATATCTACAACAAATCCGAGCTTGCCGAGCTTGGTTATACTGATGATGACATGCTGTTTTCCGAGGTTTCCTACACCGACAAAAACGGAGAGCCGATAACTTCATGCGCCGGTCAGGATGAAGTAAACCTGAGGCTTGTAATGAATAAGGATAAGAGCTTTAATGTCATCTTCGCGCTCTACGACGCGCTGAACAGATTTATAGCATGCACAGTACAAGATTCATCCTCTGTAATGGATATAAACGTAAAAGCAGGAGCAGATGCTCCGGAGGTGGCATATTCAAAATGCTTCTTCTGGAACCTCGATACGCTTGAGCCTTGTGAAAAATGCATTGTATTTTGATATTACACCGCATCGGGAATAACAGCAAAAAACACACATGGCAGAGTAAACCGCCATGTGTGTTTTTTGTTATTCACTTTCCATCATGTTTATAAGGTTTTGCTTTGCCCATTTGCAGCACCCTCTCCACTCTGAAGAGTCTATAAATGCATCTGCATCTCCCTGCAGTATCCTCATACTCTTTTCAAGTGTTTTATTGTGCTGCATATGATTTCCGAGGAATATATCCACCGGCTCATCCTTAAGTCTATCCATTGCGGCGATAAAGTTTTCACGGCAGTCATAGGACAGGTCGTATTTATCAAGGAATTCGCGGCACATCGTATTGGTACCAATGCCTCCGTGCAGCCCCGCGCGCATAACGCAGCTGCCGTCAGTAATATCAAAGAAATACGACATCGCCCCGGGGGTATGTCCCGGCGTTGCCTTCGCTGTAATCTCAGTGTTCCCAAGCTTGATCTTATCCCCATCATTAAGCAATACATCAGGTTCAAAGGTTTCATTGAACTCCATTCCAAGCTCTTTTGCATAGCTGAGGTCAAGCTTGCCATTTACATAGTCACAATCAGCACTACCGATAAAGGTCTTTGCTCCCGTTAGCTCTATGAGTGCTCTTGTCGCGCCCATGTGGTCTATATGTCCATGTGTATGGATAATATATTTTAAGTCGATCGGATTTAAGCCTAACAGGTGCATATTATGCAACACAAGATATAACGAGTGCTGATAACCCGAATCAAGCATAATAAGCCCTGATCCGGTATCGATTATATGCGTTGATGCCGGCTCAGTACCGACAAAATACAGGTTCCCCCATATTCTGAACGGCTTTACATAGCCCTCCCATGGTCTTATTTCCATAATGATCTCCTCCTCTTATTTTACACCGTTTACAATATTTGCACATTTGTCTTCAAGGAAGCTTTTAAGGTTTTCAAGCGAGGTATCAACTAACCTCTGCCTGCATTCGATCGCTGCCCAACTGATATGCGGCGTTATAAAACAGTTTTTCGCGCTAAGTAGAGGATTATCCGGCTTTATCGGTTCGTCTCTTACCGCGTCAAGTCCCGCGGCATATACCTTTCCGCAATTCAGCGCATCAGCCAATGCCTGCTCATCTATAAGAGCACCGCGGCTGTTATTTATGATTATTACTCCGTCCTTCATTTTTGATATATTTTCACGGTTTATAATATTCTCAGTCTCCGCAAACAAAGGACAATGCAGTGCTATGACATCTGAATTCATCAACACCGTGTCGATATCTGCATAATGACAGTTCTCATTAACAAGAGACTCATTTTTATAACTATCATACGCAAGCACCTTCATACCAAACGCCTGAGCGACACGGGAGGTTATCTGGCCTATCCTGCCAAGACCTATTATACCTAGTACCTTGTTTTCAAGCTCTATGGACGGGTAGTCCCAGAAGCACCAGTCGTTTTCATCGTTTTTGCGTCCTTTGCGCACCTCTCCGTCATGATACGCTACATGGTTCGTTATCTCAAGCAGAAGAGCTATTGCGTGCTGCCCTATCGCCTCTGTACCATATGACGGCACATTCGCAACAGGTATGCCAAGCTCCGCGGCAGCATCTACATCGACCGTATTATATCCCGTGGCAATTACCGAAATAAATTTCAGATTCGGGCATTGCAGCAAGGTTTCTCTCGTTATAACTGTTTTATTTAAAAAAACTATATCTGCGTCGCCTATTCGTTTTGCGGCATCTTCCTCAAGAGTGCGCTCATACCGGGTAACACTGCCTAAGCGGTCAAATCCGCTCCAGTCGATCTCGCCCGGATTTTCACGTGGATAATCAAGTATTACTATCTTCATAAAAATACACCTACACTTTCCATATATTTATTTGCTTTTTTATCAATTAAGGTCAAGCCATTTTACCTCATCAGGTGTGAGATATATATCTACAGCCGCTGTGTTTTCCTCAATCTGCTTTTGGGTCACCGGGCTTGACAGCGCAAATACTGTGAAAGGCTGATTATATATCCACGCCATAGCAAGCTGCGCTACACTTACGCCTTTTTTCTTTGACAGTTGTTCACAGCGTCTTAGCCTCTCTAAGTTGGATTCGCAAAAATAACCAATCATTCCCGGTTCGTCAAGCACCGTCTTTGCCTTCTCCGGCTCGCTGCTTTTGAAAACACCTGCCATAAATCCACGCGAAAGACCGGAATACGCAAATACAGGTATGTTGTTTTCTTCATACCATTTTCTTGCGGCGGCATTTTCGGGTCCCGCTATAGTAACACATCCATCTGCAAATTTTGCATCACCCACCCACGGGTCTGCTATCTGCTCCGCGAGTCCAAAGTTCGAACTTGACACTTTAAACGGCACTAAATTATGCTTTGCCGCATACTCATTTGC
>CAMNAT010000335.1 GCA_946531785.1 uncultured Oscillospiraceae bacterium | reverse complement strand
ACCACGCCGCCGACGGCGCCGTGCCCGACGCCCATATCCTGCCGTGTGAGCAGCTCCTCAGCACCGAAAATATCATCGGAAAAACCCTGTACGATCCCGCCGCTGAATGCTGCCGCTATGTATCCGTATGACCATCTGTCCTTGGGTACATCCTCAAAGCTGCAAGACTTATCACCGATACTGATCCCCAAGAACCTTACCATGATAGATATAAATTCCTCGCGCGTTATGTTTTTATCCGGCAGGAAGCTGTTATCGGAATAGCCGTTTATTATACCCTTAGCCGAAAGCTTTTCGATAGCATCATACGCCCAAAAGCTCTTGCTTACATCTGTAAATCTCTGCGCGGAGATATTTCCGGGCTGTGCATTATTGTTACCTGTCACGGGAACGCCGTATCCTGCACCGCCGCGCGAGCCTGAGCCTCCCGATGAACCGCCGCCCGACGAAGCGCCGCCGCCCGAAGTACTTTTCGATGAGGATGGCTGAATATTCTCTATCGCCCTCTTCAGGTCGGTCATATTGGCAAAGCTTTTCCCGTAAAGCTCCGTGCCGCGCAGCACGGATTCAAGCACGCTGAATGTGGAAAGATCGAATGTCACCGCATCGCCGTATACTCTGAAAAGCTCGTTTACATCGCTGTAACTCTTTGTCTGCGAAAGCTCAAACAGGAACACCGACGCATCAAAGGCGGTAACAATATCCTCCCGCATTTTTATTGATGAATTCGCTATTCTCCGGATAGCGGCTTTCTTATCGGCATCGGAATAACCGTTGTATTTGTCATACATGCTCGCGCCGCTCAGGTCATAATAGGCGCTGTACTGCTCCCATACCGATTCGATATTGGAGGGTGTAGCCTCACTGAGCGCACATTCGCCCGTTTTGGAATAAAATACTTCTCTGATATCCCTGACAGAGCTATACGGCTTATTATTATAAAGCTCGGTAAATATCTCCGTTTTGGCTTTATCTGAAAGCTTCATTCCGGACGGCCACACCAGACCCAGCTCGCGCAGAACCGAATTGGACAGATATGCCTTCAGCGCGTCTGAAGACGATACCGAGGTGTTGATATGCTCAAGCACCTCCGCCTTTCTTTCTTCGGACACATAGTAATCATCCATAACCGCTGAGAGCGGCTGCGCCTTGCCATATGCGGATACCTTTACGATATATCTGCCCGACGGTGCCTCGGGCGGCATCATAAAATAATAGGAAAATGTTCCGTGCTCGTCGGTATCTATATTTGTAACATGAACAATATCACCGTTTTCCGAAACCGCCAAAAGCGATACCTTGCCGGTCGATGCAGCCTCATCTATCTGTCCTGATATCGTATACTTATCGGTAAGGGTGTCTTTTTCTACGATCAGCTGTTCTGCATTTGCGGCCGCCGCAAGTCCAAACACCGCGATCAATAATATGCAAGCACTAAATATTCTTTTCATATATTTCTCCCCCTGTACTTTTCCCCATGTTTAACTGACCGATGTTTTAATAAAACAATAACCATCGTTCCATATTATATCATCACAATGGAACAGCCACTTCCTCTTAAAATAGCAGCCCGGCCTTACCCGCCGGCACTCTCCCTCCTGAAGATGATGCGGTCCCATAAGATTGCGGAGATTATTGTACAGCGTAATTTTCAACTCATTTTTCCCCTTGTTTAAAAATCCGCTCAGATCAGCCGTAAACGGGCTCCACATCATGGTTTTCACAAAACTCCCGTTCACATATATATCCGCCGCGTTTATGCCCTGCGGCGAAAGCTCCAGTATGTAATCCGGATCGTCGGCATAAAATTCCTTCTTTACGGTTATCTGCCCGGCAAAAAACGGGTATCCGCTCATATGCAGCGCAGTTAAGGGCAGCTCCTTTTGCTGCGCGGTTATGCTGAAACCGCCGCTATATCTTACCGCGCCATCCTTAAGCTCTGCAAAGCACTCGTCCTGAGTTGAAACCTCAAAATCGCCGATCACATAAGCCGCAGAAAGTTCCATATCCAGACTAAGCTTATTCTTTTCGCCCTCAAACGCCTTCGATCGTTCTATATTTATGTATGTTTCTCCCCTCTGCTTAAAGAGCATTTCGAGCCGTATGACATTCACACCCTTTTTAACAAAGCCCGATATATCTATTTTCTTCATGCACGGATCTATAAAATAACCGCAGGGCTTGCTCTTAAGCTCATGCCCGTTCACATATATCTCCGCATCGTCATTTTCCGTGACAAGGAAAATGCTCTCCGGAATATCGGTAATATCAAATTTGTACCGGATATCGAGCATGACGGGCTTTTTCATTTCAAGCGCGGCTGTCTGAGCATCCATTATATACTCATTTTCACCCATCAGCACATTATCGATATAGTAATCACATTTATCTATCACAAGCGCGTTCGGGCTGATCTCGGCTATTTCCCACGATCCGTCCGCCGTAATTTTCTTTTTATTCGTAATGCTCCGCTCCTTGCATGACCGCTCGTTACCGTCCTCGATTATGACAAGACTGTCATGCGGAGCGAATTTATATTCATTCTCAAATTCTGCAAGCCGTTTTCCCAAAAAATCGACCCGCATTCCGCTTATATTAAATTTTGCATTCTGCCACGCGTCTGTGCTGTTCACAAAATAATGCATGGTAAAACCGTCAAAATTTCTCCGTGTATATGTTATATATTTATTGTCCGTGACATCACTTTCCTTAACATCCTGCCACGATACGACCCGCCCGCCGCATTTCACAAAATCATCAAGAAGCCTTTTTGTGTTTTCAAAAAGCTCTGTATGCGGCGGTAGGATCACCTGCTCGTATTCTTCCTTACCTATAACCAGCCTGCCGTCTTTAACATACGCATATTTCTCCATGAGCAGCTCGTCTCCGAGATCAAACAAAATATGCTTTTCTTCAAGACAGTCTATTACCTTTTCAAAGCTGTCACTCAGCTTCCTTATCTCGTCGCCGTTCCTTGTGTTGAACAGCGCCCACGCGGAGGTCTGGGGATGAATCAGCAGTGTGTTAAAGTCTGTTCTGCCCTCCGCAAGAAGCATTCCGACAGATGATACCATATCATTGAAAACATAGTATTTGCTCCACCACGGCTGCTGATAATACATAGCCGGAGGTCTGTCAAACTTCCTCA
>CAMNAT010000334.1 GCA_946531785.1 uncultured Oscillospiraceae bacterium | reverse complement strand
CGGTAAGGCTGCTGTTGCAACGATAACTGTCGGTGAGAATACACTTTCGGAGCCTGACGGCACCCGCGCCCGTCCTTATCCGATAGGCTCGGCGGAGGACTTCAAAGCGATTTCCGACGGAATGCTTTCGGGAAATGATTATTCGGGCGTGTATTTCCGACAGACAAAAAACATAGACCTGAAAGGTCTTGAAGGCTATACGGGCGTTGGCAGCGGTCAGACCTTTGCGGGCTTTTATGACGGCGCAGGACATACCGTAAATATTGATATCGCATCAGATACGGATCAATGCTTGTTCCCGTACTTAACGGGCACTGTATTAAATCTCGGCGTAACGGGAAGCGTTAAGAATGCAGGCACAGCGGGCGCTGTATGCACAGCGGTACAAGAGGGCGGAAAGGTCGTCAACTGCTGGTCGGATGCTTATGTTGAGGGCGCCGATCCGGGAGGTATCGCTCCGGTCAACTATGGAACGATCGTTTCCTGCTTCTTCGGCGGAACACTGAATGCGGCATCGGGTAAAGCAGCTGATATTGCGGTCAGAACCGAGAGATCTGTAGACCGTAACAACTACTATATCGGGAACGAGTATAGCCAGAGCTCGCACAACAGCGAGGTAACAAGGGACCAGATCGGGGATGAGGTCACAAGCGGGCTTAATCTGGGACTTGCCAACATGGCAAGGGCCGCGGGATTGCCGGCAAGCAGCTTATCGACATGGTATTATGCAGATGGCATCCTGAGTTTCGCGCGTGACAACACAATGAGCGTTGACCGCGATACTCTTACAGTAAGCCTTTACGGCAATACAAGCATAGGAACGGTCTATGCGGCAATGTACTCAGCTGACGGAACGATGCTCGGCGTTAAGCAATATCCCGCCACGGAGACGATCAAGGCCGGTTTTGACGATGCTCCGGAAGCGGCGTATATAAAGATAATGTGGTGGCACGGGGATATGTACCCGATGTGTGAAGCCGAAACGATTTCTTTATAACTATGAACAATGATATGAAATTCAGTTTATATTCGTCCCTGCCCCGAGGTGAACGACACCAACGGTGTCGTAGGCGTGTTGCGTAGCAACAAACGCCGTAGTTGGGCAGGGTGCCCGTAGGGCGGGTTGGGGTTTACGGGCGATATATAACAATTCAAGCTGCATCTGAAACCGCAGCATGGCTATAAAACCGCACAGTCGTTGCGAGCTGCCGTAGCGGGTTTCGGAAAAAATATCGCCTAAAATGGCAAAATCGTCATATTTAAAACCGGTTCTTATAGTGATATAATAAATATAACTAAAATTTTAATAAATATTTTCAGGTTTTTTAGTAAAAAGGAGGGTTTTTTATGAATTTAAAGAGGTTTATAAGCGGAGTAAGCGCGTTCGCGGTCGCCGTAACCGCGTTCGCAGCTGTGGCTGTTACGGCAAATGCGAAGGACTATGAAGCAAACATTACAAGTGCGAAACTTATCGATGTTACATACGCAAATAGTATACTTACAACAACCGATAACTCTAGTAGTGGTTATTCGGCAGTAGTGGCAGATCTCAGCAATTTACCTTATATTGCTGACGCTTCGATTGTAACTGTAGAGTTTGATACAAAGGTACCATTAATAAACAATAAGATTCCCAAACTCATGTATGGTGTTGGCGACAAGAGCGAGAGAGGATTGACGGGTAACACTTCCGGCGCGGACAGGTATAAAAAAGAAGGACTTGTTACATACTTTGGTTCGGAAGATGCAAAGACTTATAAAATTTGTAACGATAATGACAAAGATCGTGCAAAACAGTTTGGTAATAAAGATGTTCATGCAAAAGTTTCTCTTGATAGAAAGAAGCATACATATTCAGTGTACCTTACACCATCTGGAGGTGGGACTGCGCCACAAGAGAATATAGCAACAAATGTAGGTAATATCACTGTTATAGAAGCATTTACATGGGGATTCACAGCTTATAATCTTACATTCTCGAACATAACAGTAAAATACACTGTGGAAGTACCGACAGTTGAGACTAAGGAAGTAACTTTTGAGGATCCTGCGCCCAATGACAGTGTGTCTGCGAGAGCGTTCACCTCGGAAATAACATGTAACGGAGACTCATTTAATAATGTAATTGTTAAAGCAGGTGAGCAATCGCAGTCTCTTCCGCTTGAAGTGACTGTGACGAAAGGCAGTGTTATGGTCGGCATAATCCTCGCCTCAAAGAATATATCAAATATCGAAAAAATCGTACCGAAAGTTACGGCAAATTATGTAGACGGAGAATAAAAGGAGGTAACCGAAGATGAAATTTGAAACACCGAAAATAGTTATAAACGCTTTTTCTGAGAATATTGTGACGGGTGCCTCCGATAATATCGCAAATTCGGATACGGTAGAAGCAGCTAAAAATATTCTTGAACAGGAACATGGTATTAACAAAACCAATAGAATCCTTACATTTACATTTGATTAATAATACCTTAGCAGCGGTTACATATGAAACAGACGCTCACAGCCGGGTGGACTACGGCGGGCGTTAAAAATTATAATTCTGAATCTAACTCAAAAGGAGGGTTTTTCATGAGTTTAAGAAAGTTTATAGGCAGTGTAAGCGCGTTAGCGGTCGCTCTGAGCGCGTTTGCAGCTATGGCAGTTACGGCAGATGCTGAGGACTATGATGAAAGCATAGCGATAGGAGCAAACGATGCGTACAACATAGCAAGCTATGCTCCAAGTACAGGTATAGCTACAGCAAAAACACTGGCAAACGGTGCTTATGCCGGTATACGCAAAGATCTCAGCGGTTTAACGGATATTGCCGATGCTTCTACAGTAACTGTGGAATTTGATACGGCTGTCAGCTCAGGCAGTGTAGTTGTATTTGGTTTTGGTGATGCGACAACATGCACCGCTATGGCGGGCGGCGGCGGCAACTATAAACCGGACGGCCGTGCTATCTACTTTGGTTCGGTAGACGGAACGGGTTACAAAGCTTACGATGTGAAATCAGGTGCAGCCCTGAACATTGGTCCGACAGCATTCGGAAAGGTCGTTCATGCGAGGATCACACTTGACAGAGATGCACATACTTATTCATATTACATAGGTTATTCAGCCACTGCTAAGATCGAAGGCAAGGGCATCTCGACCAATATAGATAATCTCACCTA
>CAMNAT010000333.1 GCA_946531785.1 uncultured Oscillospiraceae bacterium | reverse complement strand
ATCAAAAGTGCCATTAAATACCTCAATGGGTTTAATATTAACCGATGAGACATCAATATCTTCTGTTAGCCTTATAGTTATACCTGAAAAATCACTGTTGATATATGACATGGAATTAAGCTGACTGGGAGTCGATATTTCATATGTTCTATTATCATACCAGTTTGTCTCCAACGATAACACTTCGACTGTTGTAGACACAGGCAAAGATGAATATGCAGTATCTGTTGCAGAATATCTTGCATATATCGTATACGCACCGTCATTCATACCTGAAAACACATTTGAGTTCTGCCAATTTTTAAGATCGAGACTGTATTCTCCGCCTTCGATTTCTTCAATCGTGATTTTTGAGCCGTTTACATTTGCATTTATAGACTCCGGTGCCGCCACCTCGGACTTTTGAGCCTTGTAATCCTCATAGTCTCGTTCATGGATCGGATAACCATCATTTACATCGAGCGTTTTAATGTTGGCAAACCCTGATATCTCTTTATTTCTAAGATCATCGGTATATGTGCCGTAGACCTTGCTTGCCCATGTGCCCGATACATTTTGATATGTGTCATAATATACATTTTCAACCGTTATGTCACGCTCTGATCCTATGGCACCTATTATATAGCTATATCCGTCTGCACGCTTATAACCCCCGGCATAACAATTTGATATGCTGTAGTTGCCTGACGCATTAGAATGAACGATCGGTCCTAATGCCGCTATAAGCGCATTAGATGCGACACTTTCGTCAGTTTTGAAATCAACCGCGTAGCAGTTTGTCATAGTTAAGCCAGTGCGCGCCTGTCCAACCAATGCGCCGCATCTTGCCGCAGTGCTACTACTGGGATTTGCTACATCCTTTAGTGTCATATCCTTCACATAGCATCCACTTATAGTTATATTTCTGGCATGCGCCACAAGCCCGCCTACAAAATTCGCTTTTTTGCTTGTTCCATCGCCGGAAACTGTTATATTTTCCAAACCAAGATTGCTTATAATTGTTCCCGTTCCCTCAAGCCGCGCAAACAGCCCCACTTCTTCTGAATTCTTTGAATTTGTGATATGTATATTATTGATTACATGCCCGTTGCCGTCAAATGCACCTTTGAATATTCTTACTGTTGCTCCGCTCACATATCCTATCGGCTGCATCTCTCTGTTATCAAAGTCAAGATCCGCATCAAGAGTTATCGTCACGTTCTCAAAAGTAGATTGCCCTCCTGAAACGAGACTCGCAAGACCGGCAAATTGTGCCGCTGTCGTTAATGTATAGCTTTTCTCATCCGGGGCTGATGTGTACCAGCTTGTATCTCCCTTGCCATCCCATGCTTCTGAGCCGCTCACGCTGACCTGTATAGAAGTCGGTAGTGATGAATAATTGCTTTCCGTTGCAGCATATCTTGCATATACTGTGTGATCTCCCGCTGATAAATTCAAAAAAACATTTGAGCTCTGCCAATTTTTAAGATCGAGACTGTATTCTCCGCCTTCGATTTCTTCAATCGTGATTTTTGAGCCGTTTACATTTGCATTTATAGACTCCGGTGCCGCCACCTCGGACTTTTGAGCCTTGTAATCCTCATAGTCTCGTTCATGGATCGGATAACCATCATTTACATCGAGCGTTTTAATGTTGGCAAACCCTGATATCTCTTTATTTCTAAGATCATCGGTATATGTGCCGTAGACCTTGCTTGCCCATGTGCCCGATACATTTTGATATGTGTCATAATATACATTTTCAACCGTTATGTCACGCTCTGATCCTATGGCACCTATTATATAGCTATATCCGTCTGCACGCTTATAACCCCCGGCATAACAATTTGATATGCTGTAGTTGCCTGACGCATTAGAATGAACGATCGGTCCTAATGCCGCTATAAGCGCATTAGATGCGACACTTTCGTCAGTTTTGAAATCAACCGCGTAGCAGTTTGTCATAGTTAAGCCAGTGCGCGCCTGTCCAACCAATGCGCCGCATCTTGCCGCAGTGCTACTACTGGGATTTGCTACATCCTTTAGTGTCATATCCTTCACATAGCATCCACTTATAGTTATATTTCTGGCATGCGCCACAAGCCCGCCTACAAAATTCGCTTTTTTGCTTGTTCCATCGCCGGAAACTGTTATATTTTCCAAACCAAGATTGCTTATAATTGTTCCCGTTCCCTCAAGCCGCGCAAACAGCCCCACTTCTTCTGAATTCTTTGAATTTGTGATATGTATATTATTGATTACATGCCCGTTGCCGTCAAATGCACCTTTGAATATTCTTACTGTTGCTCCGCTCACATATCCTATCGGCTGCATCTCTCTGTTATCAAAGTCAAGATCCGCATCAAGAGTTATCGTCACGTTCTCAAAAGTAGATTGCCCTCCTGAAACGAGACTCGCAAGACCGGCAAATTGTGCCGCTGTCGTTAATGTATAGCTTTTCTCATCCGGGGCTGATGTGTACCAGCTTGTATCTCCCTTGCCATCCCATATCTCTGTCTCAGCCAAAGCGGGAATACTCACCATACCCATAACAACCGCAACAGACGTTATCTTTGCAATGATTTGCTTTAATTTCATGGTATACCGTCATCCTTTCATTTTATAGTCCTTAATATTATTTTATAAAAGTATGTCTATTATCCGACGTTACTTGTTTCAGTTTATTTATTGACTTGTTTCGATACTGACGCTGTCTATTCTTATTGCGCCCCGATCTCCCTGTGCTCCGGCAAATTCAAGCAATAAACCCTTTATATTCCCTGCCCATTCGGGATTTTGACTTAAATCAGCCGTGTAAAGAGTTCCTGCTGAGTCGAATGGTTTTAACTCGACCTCATAGCCATTATTGCCGTCAACCACATCGTCGGAATTCTTATAGAAATACATTTTCATATATCCGCCTGCAGTATTATTCTTTAGCTGAACAAGCAACCGAGTATACTTATCTGCATCTATTGATACACCTTTCCGCGTCTGAATCATCGGACTGTTACCTGAAGGTCTGAAACAAAGTTCCCCTCCGCTTATTTCCAGATCAGCTATATGCTTTGATGGAGCAAAACCATCAAATTTAGTATTTTTATTAAAATTCCATGTGTATGAATAATCTGTGACATCCACACAACTTTCCATATCCATTCTATCATCTGTTTCTATAATATCACCCAAC
>CAMNAT010000332.1 GCA_946531785.1 uncultured Oscillospiraceae bacterium | reverse complement strand
CTTTGCAAGCTCAAGGAACGTTCCCATCGTCTCTATGAGCATCTCCTCGATCTCCGCGGTCTCGTCCATGAGGTACATCCTTATATCCAGAGCGACCTGATCGTTGCGGCTCCTGCCGGTATGCAGACGCTTGCCCGCATCGCCGATGCGGTCGGTCAGGAGCTTTTCGATATTCATATGGATATCCTCGGCGTCGATGAGAAACTCCACCTTGCCGTCCTCTATGTCATGCAGGATGTTTTTGAGCTCCGCCACGATCTTCTCCGCATCCTCCTTGGGGATTATCCCCTGTCTGCCGAGCATGGTCGCGTGCGCTATCGAGCCGCGTATATCCTGCCGGTACATCCTCTTGTCAAACCTGATCGATGAGTTGAAATCATCGACCTTCTTATCGGTCGATTTCCTGAACCGACCTCCCCACAGCTTTGCCATGTAAGTGTTTTCCTTTCATTTTATATAGTTACAGTAAATCTTGTGCGTCCGCCGCCGCTTTCGGCGCGGAGCTTTCCGCCCATGCCGTCTGAGAGGCTTTTGGCTATCGCAAGCCCTAGGCCGTAGCCGCCGCTCTCCCTTGCGCGGGATTTGTCCGCGCGGTAGAACCGCTCAAATATATGCGGCAGATCCTCCGGCGATATCTCGCCGTCGTTTTCCACCTCAAAGTCGCGCTTATCACAGTCAGGCATGAGCCGCACATCTATCTGTCCGCCCTTGGGCGTGTACTTAATCGCGTTATCGACAAGTATCAGCACAAGCTGCTTCAGGCCCTCCGGAGGCGCGGTGATAGTCACATTCTCCGCGATATCCTCATTCATCATAACACCGTTTTCAAACGCGACCGCCTCATTTTCGAGCGTGACATCCTCGACTATATCCGTAAACGATACCTCCGGATATATCTTCTTCCCCTCATCCGCGTCAGAGCGGGCAAGCGTCAGAAGGTCGTTGGTGAGCTTTGTCATCCGCTCCGCCTCGTCCTTTACATAAACAAGCCATTTACGGTCATCGGGATCGAGCCGGTTGTTTTCAAGCAGCACATCGATATTCGCGCTGATGCTTGCAAGCGGCGTTCTCAGCTCATGCGAGGCATCCGCAACAAACTGCTTCTGGCGGTTATACGCCTCCTCGATAGGCTTTATCGACCTGTTCGCGCTGAACAGACTTATCAAAAACGATATGCCGATAGACAGCACCGCCGCGACAGCTAGCATGATGTTGAGCTGCAGGATTATCCCGCGCTCCGCCTCGTCCTTGGTGAGCGCTATTATATACCCGTCACCTGCCGACTCACAGCGGTATGCCCAGCTGTCAACATCAAGCGTGACCGAGCCGGCTTTCTTTCCGGAGCTGATTATAGTCTTTACGGTATCGGTAAGATCTATATTCTCCGGACTGAACATCATGCGTGTTTCGGTTATATTGCCGTCCTTGTCGCAGACTATACCTATCTCGGAGCTGAACTTATCCGGCTCCGGCTCATGCCGCATGTCGCCCTCCGGCATCTTATCCATGCTGTCCGGGGGCTGCTCGCCGCCGTTTAAAGGCTCGCCGCGCATTCCGCGCATATGGCGGTTGCGCGTCATCTCCATCTGGCGGTCAAGCCTCTGGTTTATATCAGACCTGATATAATAATTCGTCGTTACCTGTATCGCCGCAAGACAGCCCAGCACCAATGCCGTGATTATCAGCATATTGATGATGAGCAGCTTGTTCCGCATCCTTTTGAACATACAGCACTGCCCCTTTACCTATGTATCTCCCACTGTTTTATATCGTTTCAAGCTTATAGCCTACACCGCGAACGGCGGTTATGCCGATATCTGCGTTTATCCTCTTCATCTTCTTGCGCAGAAACGAAACATATACCTCAACATGGTTCGCCTCCGCCTCGGAGTCGAAGCCCCAGAGCTTTTCTATTATCTGCTCCTTGGAGGTGATGATGTTCTTGTTGAGCATGAGGTATTCCAGAAGCTCGCCCTCCTTGCGGGTGAGCGATATCTCCTCCGCGCCGTGGCGCAGCTTCAGGTTCTGCGCGTCAAAGCTCGTGCCGCCGAATTCGAGGGCGGAGGACTCCACCACCTCGCCGCGGCGCCTGCCGAGCGCCCGGACCCGCGCTAAAAGCTCCTCGGTGTTGAACGGCTTCGGAAGATAATCGTCAGCGCCGGCATCGAGCCCCGCGACCTTATCGGAGATCTCGCCCTTTGCGGTGAGCATTATAACGGGCGTGTTCATCTTCGCGGCGCGTATCTCCTTCATTATGGATATGCCGTCAAGCTTTGGGAGCATGACATCGAGAATTATAACATCATATATCCCCGAAAGCGCGTCATCGAGCCCCGATTCTCCGTCGTTGTCAAAGTCTACGGTGTAGTTTTGCTTTTTCAGGAGCTGAACGAGCGCCTCGCACAGTCTTTTTTCATCTTCAACTACAAGTATCCGCATGGCTTTACCCCTTATGCAAGTATCTCGTCAGCAAGCTTTTCAAGATTCGGGATGTCGCCATCGTGCATCCTTGACTTGATCGTAACTACAGTGTCGCAGATAGTGATGTTCTTCATGCCCTCGAGCATTGCGCGCATGGTCTTTGCAGCTGTCGGACCCCATGTGCCGTTCTCGATGAGCGCGACCTTCCTGTTCTGCCAGCCCTTCATCGCAAGGTGCGAGAGGAAGTCATGCATAGGCGCGAACACACCCGCGTCATAGGATGCCGCAGCAAATACGACCCTGCCGTACTTGAACGCGTCCTCAACGCACTCGGCTATATCCTCGCGGCAAACATCTGCCACCGCGACCTTCTTTGCGCCTCTTGCGCGGAGCATCTCCGCGAACGCCTCAGCCGCCTTTGCCGTGTTGCCGTGGATGGACGCGTATGCAACGAACACGCCCTCAGCCTCCGGCTCGTACCTTGACCATGTATCATAAAGTCCGAGGTAGTAGCCGAGGTTTTCATTAAGTATCGGGCCGTGGAGCGGGCAGATGGTCTTTATATCGAGCGCCGCAGCCTTTTTGAGCACATTCTGCACCTGAACGCCGTACTTGCCGACAATGTTGAAATAATAGCGTCTTGCCTCGCATGCCCAGTCCTCATCGGTATCGAGCGTGCCGAACTTGCCGAACGCGTCCGCCGAGAACAGCACCTTCTCCGCTGACTCATATGAGAGCATTACCTCCGGCCAGTGTACCATCGGCGCAAAAACGAAGGTCAGCTTATGCTGTCCCAGCTCCAAGGTGTC
>CAMNAT010000331.1 GCA_946531785.1 uncultured Oscillospiraceae bacterium | reverse complement strand
CATATATGCAGCCGGATCTTCTTATCAGGAAGGTTCGGCTCTTATACAACGGAGGCATTGTGTGAAAATTGCTGCATGATACTTGAAAAGTATGAAAATCGCGGTGGTTCAGGCTGCACTGCGTGTGCAGAAAAAAAGAAGTGTAGGAGAGATAAAAAGTGAGTAAGACATCAAAAGCATTTGATTTTGCAGGCAGGAGCGGTATATATGACGGAGTAATAACCGGGACGGGACTGTTTGGCTCGCTTGTCAGCAAGATTGTTTGGGGGATGGATCAAAAGAAGGATTTGGAATATCAGAGCATGGCAACAAAAAGTATTCCTATTGATATGGATGGCAGGCTTTTGGAGGTTCCTGTCGGAACAGGTGTACTCACAATGCCGCTGTACAAGTGTATGAAAAACGCATGTATTACCTGTCTTGATTATTCAAAGGAAATGATGGCTCACGCTGAGAGCAGAGCTGTGAGAATGGGGATAAAAAACATCGGATTTGTTCGCGGAGATGTGGCAGCACTGCCATTTTCCGACGACAGCTTTGATGTGGTCCTTTCAATGAACGGACTACATGTATTTCCTGATAAGAATGCAGCCTTCTCTGAGCTTTTCCGCGTATTAAAGCCGGGGGGATTATTCTGTGGCTGTACTTATATCATGGGAGAGAGCAAAAAGACGGATTGGTTTATAAATAAATTTTATGTCACGGGCGGCTATTTCAATCCGCCGTTTGACACAAGGGAGAGCCTTAGATCAAGGTTAAACAAAATGTACAGCAGTGTTAACGTAGAAACACTGCTGTCAGAGGCTTGCTTCAGCTGTATCAAATGATTGTTGTGAAAAAAAATTTGAAGTTGAGAGTATTCATGTGTTTGATGAGAGGAGAAAAAATGATTAAGGTAGTAATGAAAATTGAGGGTATGGCGTGTGGAATGTGTGAATCACATATAAACGACACAATAAGAAAAAATTATCCATCTGCAAAGAAAGTGTCATCTTCGCATAAAACCGGCAAAGCGAGTTTCTTGTTGGAAACAGCACCGGACGAAAATATGCTGAAAACAGCAATCGAGAATACGGGATATACCCTCTTGTCTATGGAAACCGAGCCATATGTAAAGAAGCACTTTTGGCAAAGAGGATAATTCAATATAATTCAAGGTGTAAAACGCGCAAAAAAATAAAATCTCCAAATAAGGTTTTGTAGCTTAATGGATAATGGAATTATGTTTGAAAATATTATATCAACATTGGATACAAAACGCCCGTCCGTTGGTGAGCAGATATACGAGCAATTTCTGTATGATATGATGACCGGGACAATAACCGGACATGTAGGGGAGCTTAACGGAAAAGTTGTAGTTCCGGATGAGATAAAGGGCGTTGAGATAAGAACGATAGGCGCAGGCGCGTTTGCAAACTGTACGGGCATAACCTCAGTAGAGATCGCAAGAGCGATGAACTCGGATATTAATCTTGTAGCGCTGAAATGTGAGATTTTCAACTCGCAGGGATACGGGTTTTATCCGCAGGGATATGACAGAAAATTTTTGAAATATAGGAATTGAACCGGTTTCATTATCGCACATTAAACCGTTCATAATGCCCATAAAAATTTGTGAAAAACCGTCAATTTAACGGTTGAAATTTTGTGAAAATTCTGATATAATTAAACCAGTATATATGCAAAAAGGGGTTGACAGCAATGTATAGATCCTGTAGACTACATACATACATACATACATACATACATACATACATACATACATACATAGTATATCTATGCCATTTTGCAAAGAAAATAAATAAGCATTGAGCGTGCTTTGCGGGAAAGGTTCATTCCGCAGGGTGCGCTTTTATTGTTTTTGAAAGACGGGTGATATAGCCGCATCACCCCAAAACAAAGCAACACAAATATTCACCGCCGACGGCGGCAAAAAGAAAGGAAGGTGCTTACTGTGAAAAGTACGGCAAGAAAATTGACGAAAAAAGCACTAAGTGTACTTTTAGTGCTGACGATGCTTATCAGCACAATTCCGGCTACAGCCATTACCGCGCTTGCGGAAGGTGTGCCGGAGGCGCTTGTGACCTCACTGTCGCAGCTCTATGACGGCGACGAGGAGCGCGCGAGAGCGGACTTAGAGGCGCTCTACGCCACAGGGCTTCTCGATGATGAGGGCAAGCTGGTTGACCTCGATATTCGCGAGGACGGCGAGAGCGTTGAGCTTGACGAGCTTGCAGAGCGTATAACAAACGGCGAGACCGTCGGCGGGATAACCGTCAACGGCAATGAAGCGACACCTGAGCAGATCGTGAAGATCTCGCAGGTGAAAGCGGCGCTGGAAGTAGCGCAGCTTATGGACGAGGAGATCGACGTGACAGACGAGCACGTCGAGAACCTTGAAAACCTGCTCAACGGCATACAGGACGGCAGCGTCAATCTTGAAAACGCGATCCAGTCCGGCTCGCTCAGTCTGCAATCTGCAAATGATGTTAATCTGATGACAGCAGGCGACGAGCTGCCGGCAACGATAAGCTTGGGTAATACGGATTATGATTTTGACACTCTTCGTTTTTTTTCCGATGTGCAAAACACCCTATATTTGCTGGACTTGAATGAGGAAAGGGATGGATATTTTATTCCATATATTAACGGCAGTGAATACGACAGCCATCATGAATTCAAATTTCCTGATGATGCTATTCCGTCCAGATATTACTATCATATAAATAACTACCATACTGTAGGCAACTCCGGCACGCTTGCAACAGAGGGCAGAAATGCCTTTATCGACTGGGAAAATGTCAAAACAGGAACTGATGGCAATCCAGGTCTACAGACGATCACAATCGTACTGCCTTTAAAAACTGAAGGCGATGATGATTATAAAAATCAGTTAAAAACATGGATCGCCAACGAGAGCGCCGATTGTACCGAGAAAGGCGTGGGCATCACAATGTCACTTCCGGGTTACGGCGAAGTAGAAATAAAGTATTACATGACCAGTATGTACTTCAGCAGTAACACGGGTGGTTGGACAGGAGTTGCTCGTCATCCGGTTTACGTTGTTATGGGCGAAAACGAAACCCCGGTTGCGTTGGCAGCGCGTTATGCCATATTCAACACAACAGATAATGTTCGTAAGGATACTGTGAATCTGTATATGAAGAACGGTGATATAGAGGAAACTACGGGCTTTGTTTGGGACAGTGCTTCGATGGATGAGTTGGGGTATCGTCGCTATGA
>CAMNAT010000330.1 GCA_946531785.1 uncultured Oscillospiraceae bacterium | reverse complement strand
ATGTAAATTCCGATACCTTTTCTATGTTAATTGTAGGTAAAGCAAGCATTTTTTTTCAATGGTTAAACAGTTTATTGATTTATCAGCCGATAAAAGATCATAAAAAAGTTTATTAAAAAATAATTTTTAAGGTTTGTTTAAGGAGCGCCCGTTATAATGGCACCATAAACCAATAGAGCATATGCCGGTTTATAATAAATTTTATATTGGATAGGAGGAAAAACCAATGAAGCATTTGAGTAAGATCGTAACAGCGGCAGCGGTAGCCGCATTGTCTTTGAGCTGTGTTTCGGCCTTTGCAATGGGAGAGAGGTCCAATGCAGGACAGGAGACCGCACAGACAAATGTGGAAGAAAAGAAAGCGGATCGCAGCAAGCCCGAATGCAAGGGCGGCAAGGATAAGGCAGAAAAGCCTGAGCTGACCGAGGAGGAGAAGGCGGCAAGAGCCGAAAAGGCAAAGGCAAGGCTTGCCGAAAAGCTTGCCGAGGGCAAGATCACGCAGGAGGAATATGATGAAAAGCTTGCAAAGATCGAAGCCGGTGACTTCAAGCCGGACTTCAAGGGCGGCAGGGACAAAGCGGACAAGCCTGAGCTGACCGAGGAGGAAAAGGCGGCAAGAGCCGAGAAGGCAAAGGCAAAGCTTGCAGAAAAGCTTGCCGAGGGCAAGATCACGCAGGAGGAATACGACGAAGCGCTTGCAAAGATCGAGTCCGGCGACTTCAAGCCCGATCACAGAGGCGGCAAGGGTCATTCAAATCATAAGCCGCACGACAAGGCAGCGGATGAAACAAAAGAGAACGAATCAACAGTAGAATAATAGGGTCGTTCAGAAATAACAAGGGCGCGGGAACTTTCCGCGCCTCTGTTTTTGTCATTTCAGTTCTTCCCATTCCGCCTGCTTGAAGCCGATGAGGACGGTGCTGTCCTTGACGGCGATCGGGCGTTTTATAAGCATCCCGTCGGTGGCAAGAAGCCTCAACTGCTCCTCGTCTGTCATATCCGGCAGCTTATCCTTCAGCGCCATCGAGCGGTAGAGCATGCCGCTGGTGTTAAAGAGCTTCTTGAGCGGCACACCGCAGTTCTCGTGCCAGCTTTTCAGCTCCTCATAGGTCGGGTTTTCTTCCTTTATATCCCGCAGCTCATACTCCATCCCGTTTTCGTCGAGCCATTTCTGCGCCTTTTTGCAGGTGCTGCATTTCGGGTAGCATATAAATTTCAACATAGTTTTCCTCCTTACCTCACATTATTCAGATCGAACATCTTGTTTATCTTGTTTGAGTGGGCGTGGCAGATCGCGAGCGCGAGCCCGTCGGCGGCATCGTCGGGCTTGGGGATGACATTGAGGTTTAAAAGCGTCTTCACCATCTGCTGTATCTGCATCTTGTCCGCTCTGCCGTAGCCGGTGACGCTCTGCTTCACCTGCAGCGGCGTGTATTCAAAGATCGGTACGCCGCGGTTTGTGACCGATACAAGTATAACGCCGCGCGCCTGCGCGACATTTATCGCGGTCTTCTGGTTGGAGTTGAAGAACAGCTCCTCTATCGCCACCGCGTCCGGCTGATATTTATCGATCAACAGCGTCATCTCGTCATATATCTTTTTCAGCCTGTCCACCGTCGGCATCCCGGCGGGCGTCGTTATCGCGCCGTATTCGAGCGGGCGGAACCTGTTCCCGTTATATTCTATCACACCTATCCCGACTATCGCATAGCCGGGGTCAACTCCTATGATTATCATTTTGCATTCATCCTTGTTTAATATTCATTAAAATGTATTTTTATTCATTGTTTTTTATTCCAATTTTACTATTGCATAATCTGAACAAATATAGTATAATACCATTATACTATAAAGAACAAAGATTTGCAAGAGCAGATCAGAATGAAAGGAATGAATTATCTTGGCAAAGGATAAGGTAGTATTGGCATATTCCGGCGGTCTTGATACATCTATCATCATCCACTGGTTAAAGGAAAATTATGATTACGACGTAGTCTGCGTATGCGGTGATGTCGGTCAGGGCAAGGAGACGGACGGCCTCGAGGAGAGAGCAAAGAGAACAGGTGCTCTGAAGTGCTATATCGCAGATCTCCGCGACGAATACGTAAAGGACTATATATTCCCGACACTCAAGGCGGGCGCTGTATATGAGGGCAAGTATCTTCTGGGCACATCCCACGCGCGTCCGATAATCGCAAAGGCGCTTGTTGATATCGCTCACAAGGAGGGCGCGGTAGCTATCTGCCACGGCGCGACGGGCAAGGGCAACGATCAGGTAAGGTTTGAGCTTTCGATAAAGGCGCTCGATCCGTCACTGAAGATAATAGCTCCGTGGCGTATCTGGGATATCAAGTCCCGTGAGGATGCTGTTGACTATGCCGAGAAGAACGGCATAGAGTGTCCGGTAACAAAGAAGGATCTCTATTCGCGTGACCGCAACATCTGGCATATCAGCCATGAGGGCGTAGACCTTGAGGATCCGTGGAACGAGCCTCAGCTTGATAATCTCCTGAAGCTCAGTGTATCGCCGGAGAAGGCTCCGGATGAGCCGGAGTATATCAATATCGGCTTTGAGGCGGGAATTCCGGTATCACTGAACGGCGAGAAGCTCGACCCGCGTCCGCTCGTTGAAAAGCTCAACGCGCTCGGCGGCAAGCACGGCGTTGGTATCGCGGATATCGTTGAGGACAGGCTCGTCGGTATGAAGAGCCGCGGCGTTTATGAAACACCGGGCGGCACTATCCTCTACACCGCTATCCAGGAGCTTGAATATCTCTGCCTCGACCGCGACACGCAGTCATTCAAGCGTCAGAGCGCTATCAAGTTCTCGGAGCTTGTATATGACGGTAAGTGGTTCACACCGCTCAGAGAGTCAATGTCGGCTATGTTTGACGAGATGGAAAAGACCGTTACCGGCGAGGTGCGCTTAAAGCTCTATAAGGGCTCATGCACACCGGCAGGCGCAAAGTCGCCGTATTCTCTCTATAACGAGGATATCGCATCCTTCGGCGACAGCCATGAGCTGTACAGCCACAAGGACAGCGCAGGCTTCATCAACCTGTTCGGACTCCCCTTAAAGGTCCGCGCAATGATGAAGGCAAAGGCCGGATTGGAATAAACAGAATTTGCATTATAAGGGCGTTCCGTAAAAGGGGCGCCTTTTTACTTTAGATAAAAGCAATTTTATATGAAGCAAAAAGATTTAAAAAACTTTTTTTCTTTAAGGTTAGTTTAAGCCTCCGGCATTATAATGCAGTCATACTCAATGAAACAGAGCATTAATAATAGGAGGT
>CAMNAT010000329.1 GCA_946531785.1 uncultured Oscillospiraceae bacterium | reverse complement strand
CGCGCGTTGGAAGGCGGCGGAGGAGTTCATATCAAAGCACGGCTCGATCGTGAAAACACCGAGCGGGTATTGGCAGCAGGTGCCGCAGGTATCTATTGCGCAGCAGTATATGAAGGCAATGCAGAAGTTTGCGGAGCAGTTTGGGCTGACACCGGCGGCGCGTTCAAGGATCGTGGCGGATAACAGCAAGACCGAATATATGGATGATATGGATAGGCTGCTCGGAGGAATGTAATGACAGAAACAAGACCTGCAGAATACCCGAAGCTTGAAAACTATACACCTTCGCCGTTCATGCTTCCGACATCTCATTATGACGAGGCAAAGGCGAACCGGGCTGTACGGTTCATAGAAAACCTGCGGCACACCAAAGGCAAATGGGCAGGCAAGCGGTTCTGGCTTCTGCCGTGGCAGGAGCAGATAATACGGGACATTTTCGGTATCATAAAGGAGGACGGAACGCGGCAGTTTCATACGGCATATGTCGAAATAGGCAAGAAAAACGGAAAAAGCGAGCTTGCGGCAGCGGTCGCATTGTACATGCTGTATGCCGATGGTGAGCCTTCGGCAGAGGTCTACGGCGCGGCGGCGGACAGGCAGCAGGCATCTATCGTTTTCGATGTTGCAAACCAGATGGTACAGATGTCACCGGCACTCCTGAAACGGTCAAAAATAATGGCGGCGACAAAGCGTGTCGTTAACTATTCAAATGCCGGATTTTATCAAGTGCTGTCGGCAGAGGTCGGTACAAAGCACGGCTTGAATGTATCGGGACTTGTATTCGATGAGCTTCATGCCCAGCCGAACCGCAAGCTGTATGATGTACTCACCAAAGGCTCCGGTGACGCAAGAGAGCAGCCACTGTTCTTTATCATAACAACAGCCGGAACCGACAGGAACTCTATCTGTTATGAGATGCACACAAAGTCGATGGATATACTGACCGGCAGGAAAATCGATCCGACATTTTATCCTGTGGTATACGGACTTGAATTAGAGGATGACTGGCATAACGAGGAGAACTGGTATAAGGCAAATCCTTCTCTCGGATACACAATAAAGATCGACCGCGTAAGAGAAGCGTATCAGGAGGCTCTGCAGAACCCTGCAGAGGAGAATGTATTCCGGCAGCTAAGACTGAACACATGGGTGAACAGCGCAGTCGCATGGATACCGGAGCATATATACGACAAAGGAAATACAGCGATAGATGAGAGAAAACTGCTCGGTCGGGAATGCTACGGCGGACTTGACCTTTCATCCACATCCGATATAACGGCATTCGTGCTTGCGTTCCCGCCGGAACACGACGGTGATCCGTATTATATCTTAGCATATTTCTGGCTGCCCGAGGACACGCTTGATTTGCGTGTACGCCGCGATCATGTTCCGTATGATGTATGGCGGCGGCAGGGGTATATAAATGTTACCGAGGGAAATGTAATCCATTATGACTTCATCGAAAAAATGATAATCGACCTCGGAAAGAAATTCAACATAAAAGAGATCGGAGTTGACCGATGGAACGCAACACAGATGATACAGAACCTTGAAGCGGAAGGCTTCACGATGGTCCCGATAGGGCAGGGCATGAAGGATATGTCACCGCCGACTAAGGAGTTTTATAAGCTCCTGCTCGAAGGCAAAATAGCTCACGGCGGCAATCCCGTCCTGCGCTGGATGGCGGGAAATGTAGTGGTAGAGACCGATGCTGCTGAGAACATCAAGCCGACAAAGGCAAAATCAACAGAGAAGATAGACGGCATTGTTGCAACGATCATGGCGCTTGACAGATGTGTGCGTAACCAAAATGCTGAGAAAGCAAGCGTTTATGACAGTCGAAGCTTGATCATATTCTGAATAAAACTGAAAAAAAGCTTGACATTTAATATCAAATTTGCTATTATAATAATGAGGTGTGGCTTATGTATGAAATCGTATTTTACGATGATGAACGTGGTAATGAGCCAGTAAAAGAGTTTATTGAAAAACTCAATGATAAAGCTGCAACAAGCAAGGACGCAAGGATAAATTTGAAAAAGATCGTTGCGTATCTTGATGCGTTGGAGGCTTATGGAACAAGAGTGGGTGAACCGGTAACAAAACACCTTAACGGAGAGATCTGGGAACTGCGCCCGCTTGCGAACAGAATATTATACGCATATTGGTGTGATAATAAATTTATACTACTTCATCATTTCATCAAAAAATCAAATAAAACTCCAATACGGGAAATTGAACAGGCAAAAAGGAATTTGGCAAGCTATTTAGAAAGGCATGGTGGTAATAATGGCAACTAAATGGTCTGATTTCAGAGAAACATTAAATCTGTCAGACGCTGATAATGCCGAGATAGAGCTTACGGTCAAACTGATCGGCAAGGTGATAGAAGCGAGAGAAGCAAAGGGGTTAAGTCAACAGGCTTTAGCTGATATGTGTGGGATTAAACAGCCGGTATTAGCACGGATGGAAAAGGCGGTGCACTCGCCGCAAATTAATACACTTATAAAGGTGTTACAGCCGTTGGGCTTGACTCTTGACATTGTTCCGATAAAGGAAAGCTCCAACAAAGATAGGGTAGCAATGTAAAATAAACATTCAAGCATCTCTTCGGAGGTGCTTTTTGTGTGCGAGGAGGATATATGGGTATATTCAGAGCAATATTCAAATCACGGGATAGGCCGAAAAACCACACAGGTGACAGCATCGGCGGCGGGCGGTATTTTGCGTTCGGCAGAACATGGTCTGGCAAGAGCGTAACGGAACGGACTGCACTTCAGACAACGGCGGTGTATGCCTGTGTGAGAATTATCTCAGAGACGGTGGCGAGCTTGCCGCTTCATGTATATGAGTATACCGACAGCGGCAAGGAGAAGGTTTATCAGCATCCGTTATACCGCTTGCTTCACGACATACCGAACCCTGAAATGAACAGCTTCATAATGCGCGAGGTAATGATGATGCATCTGCTTTTGTGGGGCAATTCATACTCACAGATAATCCGTAACGGAAAGGGCGAGGTCATAGGCTTGTATCCGCTTCTGCCGGATAAGATGACAGTAGAACGCGCCGCAGATGGGCGGCTGTATTACACATATAACTCCGATAATCAGGGAACGCTCATATTCAATAAAAATGAGATACTGCATATCGTAGGGCTTGGGTTTGACGGACTGATAGGCTATTCGCCAATTGCAATGGCAAAGAATGCTGTGGGACTTGCAATAGCTGCGGAGGAATACGGCTCATCGTTCTTTTCAAACTCCGGCACACCGAGCGGAGTGCTTGAGCATCCG
>CAMNAT010000328.1 GCA_946531785.1 uncultured Oscillospiraceae bacterium | reverse complement strand
CCGCATCCGGTCTGTTTTCCCCTCCTTTGTTACAGGATTACGCAGCGATATTGCTATCACACCCAAAACACCAAAAAACGATACAATTTGTTATATTAATTTTACTATATGTTTAGGCATTTTGTATAGGTGTCTGTCTTGACTTTCATGGGGGGTTTTTTTTACTTTGTGTACCGAATGCGCTATTTTTATGTAATAAAATTTAATATGCAGTATAGCATACTTCAAGATTTTTACTGTTTGCTTTCGTTTCAAACTCAATTATATTTATCCGTTGTGCTAAGACGGCATCCGGAGTATCATCACCCTCTGCATTTCTTACCTTGTACTCATCAGCTATTATTTTTATCTTTCCTTCTGGTTGGAACTCAACAATGCCTATTTGTGTATCTCCGTCTGTCAAAACAACTTGTCCGCCTTCTGCTGTTGCATTATATTTTGTTATGATTCTTTCTTTTACGATGTTGTCTTCTTTTATGAATTCAAAACGGTCTTTTATTATTATTTTTTCCGCTTCTTTATCCACATCAAGAGTACGAACCAAAGTCTTAATGCCCGAAGCTTCATCATATGCGCCGGCAAATGAAACCTCTACACCCTTGTCTGTTTTTTTAAACAGATCTGCGCCGAACTCCTTCCCCGTACATTGCCTTGCACCGTTAACTATCGGCACAGAATGTCCGTGTGAGCCGGCATTTATAAATTCATATCGCTTATCACCGAAGTAATCCCTATTATAATTGGGGGCACCTACATCGTCAAGCAGCACCCTTCCGGCTTTAATATACATAAATGAGCCTATATCATTATGATTATGCGATTCGCCATTGTGTCCGCCCTTTATTGCTACGACATTATCGGCACGCCTGAACACAGCCCACTGCCCTTCCGGGAAGAACGCATCACCTATTGCTGAGCCTTTAGTAAGACAGAGCGGATCAAACCATGCGATATTTCTTACCGCCGCGCCAAAGTGCGCGCATCTGTCAATAAAATTTTTATAATAGTATTTGTCCGGAATAGAAACCCCATATCGCGCATGAAGCTTACACATTATACCAAAACGCATATTAACTTCAGTGAAATCCGAAAAGGTTATCTGTTGCCCACCCGGAAGACATACCTTCGCCGGAAACTCCGCCACATTTTTCATTTTACTCTCATCCGGGACAATGCTGCTGCCTGTCACTTCTCTGTACAGCTCATCAAATGCGACATAATACTGCATTGCATACATCCAGTAGCTGACACCCTCTTCCCAGGAACCATCTTGCTTGCAATTACCAAAAAACTTGTTACAACTGTTTTTTGCGCGGCAGATCAGTTTTTTGAGACGATCTCCGTTCTCTATCAGATATATCGCCGCCATACCTATGCTTCCACCACAGACAGCCGACCAGTTGTTCCCGCCAAATTCCCAGTCAAGCCGATAACGGCGCAGATCCTCGCTCTCAAACGGCTCTATGACCCTTCTCATAACCTCACCCGCACACCGTCTTACGACAATATCATGCAGATATTCACCGCAGAGCGAGAGAATTTCCGAAATAGAGTGTGCCGTTTCAGCAGCATAAAGGTCAATTATATTTTCTGATATGCCCGGATCATCAAGAATCCCCGATACATGAGCCGGCAGCGCCCATGTATATTCGTCACAAACCGCCCACAGAATATCCTCAAGCTCCTTTATATCCTCAGCTTTACCATAGAGCCATACTCTCAGCGCAAATGCCGCCATACGCCGCCTGCGGGCATAATAATCATGCTGGAAAATATCCCTGTTGCCTGTCTCATCGTATAAAACGAATTTGGACAGAGGCAGTGACAGTATGGGAGTATCGCGGTAGCCGTTGCACATGTCATCAATACACTCAACATACCTCTTTGCTAACGGCTCGTCCGTATTCTTTAAAAAATCCGTGCAAGACAAAGTGCTTTTATAAATATACATTTTGTAACCTCCTCGTATATAGCATCATCTTAGTCCCAGTATGAGTTCCAGCTCATATTTGTATATCTCATAAGAGCTTCCATAAAATAATAATCACCCCAGATATTACATTCGTCAACACCCCGCATATCGGACATGGAATATGTCGCATGCTTAAGTATTCCGTTGGATCCAAAAATATCTGAAGTCAGACATTTATCTATCAAAGCGTTCATCATATCATCCGCTTTTTTAAGATATGTATCCGGCAGATCCCAATGCTTTGCCATCTCCAATATTCCACATATCGCAATAGCCGCACTCGACGAATCCTTTATTGTAGAAATATCGGTAAATATCATATCCCACGCCGGTATGTTATCATCCGGTAAATGAGAAATAAACACCTCTGTAACAAGCTTGAATTTATCTATAAGCTCCGGATCTTTTGTATACCTATAGGCAATCGCCAGACCATATATTCCCCACGCCTGTCCTCTTGCCCATATTGAGGTATCCGAATACCCCTGTGAGGTCTCGCCATGATCGGGCTTGCCGGTCACCGGATCAAAAAAATATGTATGATGTGTACTTCCATCAGGTCTTATCACCACGCCTACCGAAGTAGTGAGATGCGCAAGCGCGATTTCTTTGTAGCGCGCGATCCCTGTCTCTTCATACGCCCAGAACAAAAGAGGTATGTTCAGCAAGCAGTCGATTATAAGCCTGTAGTTATTCCTCTCACCCAGCGCGCCCCATGCCTGTATGAACTTTCCCTTTTCCTGAAATCTTCTGCAAAGATTATCCGCAGCCATGATCGCAGCCTTTTTTCCTACCTCACTGCCAGTGAGCTTATATGCCGCCACACATGATGGCAAATACAAAAAGCCCATATCATGGTGATCTACGGCAATATGATTTTCTATTCTATGCAGGAAATCCTTCACCTGCCACATGGCTTCCTTCTTGTACTTATCTTTACCCGTAAACTCATACGCAAGCCAAAGCATGCCCGTCCAAAATCCGTTCGTCCAATCTATATTTTCTATTGACTCGTAAACACCATTAACACTTGCCGAAGCAGGGTAATGCAGTTCTAATGTTTCTATTCCCTTATCGACCTTTTCTATACAATACTCTATTGTTCTTCTAAACTTTGTTCTTTCCATATACTACAACTCCTTAAATATATACAAGCCCGATCCTATTATATAATATTTTTCTATTTTGTACAGGCGTTAATTTTTCCTATACAATCTGAGAAATGAAAACAAAAAGTAATTGCCACACCTATAAGCATAATTATCAGCCATATGATTATTATTCCTCTCCAGCCTGCAATACCCATAGCCTTTGCAAAAACCAT
>CAMNAT010000327.1 GCA_946531785.1 uncultured Oscillospiraceae bacterium | reverse complement strand
ATATATAGCATATCCTCAAAAGAAAAAATATTTCCACCTATATTATATTGTATACGATACTTTCTTAAATATATTAGAATATTTCCGTTAAAATGCTTGAATTTATAGGATTATATATGATATAATGCGGTTAATAATCAGTTCAAATATGATATGGAGAGGAAAAGCATGAATATCTACACCGTAAGCCTTTTCGGTCACAGATATATTGACAATGTATCAGATGTTGAAGATAAGCTGGATCCTATTATCGAAAACCTACTAAAAACTAAGGAATATGTTGAATTTCTCGTAGGACGCAACGGAGAGTTTGACCGGATAGCCGCCTCAACCATTCGCAAAGTAAAAAGGCGTTTGGAGCATGAGGATTGTTCTCTGATACTGATCCTTCCCTATGTGACAGCCGAATACGAAAACAACGAAGAATACTTTCATCAGTATTATGATGATGTTGAAATATGCTATGAATCGTCAAACAGCCACTACAAAGCCGCTATCGGCATCAGAAATAAATACATGGTTGACCGCTCCGATCTCGTAATATGCTATGTTGCTAAACAAAGTGGTGGAGCCTATAAAGCCAGTCAATATGCCAAAGCAGCAATCAAAAACATTATAAATATCGCCTAACCGTTTTTCTCAAATCAAACCATTGCTTTTTTTATTCACATATGTTATACTTATATTGAAGAGCATTAGAGAGGATAGTGATTTAAGTGCCTGAAATAGCAAGATTTTATGGAATCGTGATCAAAATGTTCTTTAAGCCTAAAGAGCATGAACCAAGTCATATTCATGCATTATATGGTGAACATATCGGAATATTTAATATTAAGACGCTGAAAATGACTGAAGGTGACTTACCAAAGAAGGCACAGGAATTGGTAACCGAATGGCTTATGCTGTATCAAAACGAATTGCAATCTATGTGAGACACACAGAACATATCGAAGCTACCGCCCCTTTGATCGGAGGTGTTTATATGATAGTCAGAATAAAAAAGCTGGAACCGTTAAAGGATTATAAACTTTATGTTTTGTTTGATGACGGAAGATCTGTTATTTACGATTTAACAGATGATATTAATACCTTACCCGGCTACAGTGACTTGAAAACAATAACCGGGTTATTCAAGCATGTTCAGCTTGACGAGAGCCGCACATGCATCTTTTGGAATGATTATATTGACCTGCCGAGTGATATCCTCTATGAATACGGCGAGGAATGCAAAACGGCATAAAAGCTGCCCGCGGTGAATGCCGCGGGCAGCTTTTCTTTTCGTCGCAAACCTATTCTCTCCCAAAAAAACACAGTTTGCCTTGCATATATTTATCCTATACTACCTATTTATCTCCCTCGGGGGATCGTTATAACTGTAGTATAATACACTTTCCTTAAAATAACCTTAAAAAACCTTAAGGTTTATTTTTTAATTATAACAGTCTGCGTTTCGCCGTCCCAGTCCACTGAGCATCCCGCGCTCTCGGAGATAGCGCGCACCGGAACAAGCGTTCTTTCGGATATTATCTGCGCCGGAACATCACAGGTGTACATGCCCGTCTCTCCGCCTGTCGTATAAATGATATCCTGACCGCCGACCGTTACAGAAATAAAGTCATCGCCCTTAACGGCTGTTGCCGTCTGTGTCTCGCCGTCCCACGAAACGGTGTAGCCCATATTTTCAAATATAGCCCGCAGCGGCACAAGCGTTCTTTCATCCACTATGACCGGCGGCTGATCGAACAATATCCGGTCGCCGTTGAGTGTGACCTTGATCTCATCATCCTCCGTAAGTGAATACGGCGCCATTTTTGAGCCGTCACCATATGCGAAAGCCGCATTATCAGCAAGATAGAACGCCGGACGCACACCGATATTACTGATATACGCCGCGTTATTCGTTATAAGTCCATCCGCATTTACATAACGCACAACGCTGCCCTTATCCAGGACTACCCATTCATCGGTATCCGTATACGGAGTGCGCGCCCAGTATGAATACTTTTTCCCTACCGACAGCAAGGATGATTTGAATTCACTGTTTGCCACCGCCTGGGCCGTAGGCTCGCCTATATAATAATCCTCGCCCAAGATCGCGCCGTTCTGCCATATTTTATTGATCTGCTTAACATCCGGCAGGAATACCTTATCTATGAGCAGTACGCCGTAGGCTGAATCATAATTCTGCACAACATCATCGATCTCCGCCTTCCAGACAAGATCCTCTGTGCCGGTATCGACAATACTGTTCTCATGCTCCGCTCCGGCAACTATGGTCTTTTGCTCAGCATCCTTTATCATACTCTTTTCCGCGTCCGTAAATCCCGTCATGAAGCCCGGCTCGCTACTGTAGGCATTATTCCCGTCCACAACTACCTTATCGGTCGGCGGATTTTTACATGTCCACTCCACCTTATCCGACTCGGAATTCAGCCAGTCTCTTATATTGGCATCGCCCCAGAAGTTTGAGCCTGTAGAACGGCGCGTCACCTCCCGCCCGTGTGAGCCGCCGGCGGTCATCCCTGCCGCGTCATACGGCTTGATAGTGATGATCTTATCACTCAGCATGAGCGCGCCATTTTCATCTATGTCCACGCACCGCCATATTATCGGCATATCGTTATAAGTGCCGAGCTTTATATAGTCGCCTGTTTTTATACCGCCCTCCGCCATCACCGGCACAGACGGCATAGCCGCCGCGACCGCCGCCGCGGCAAGTATTCCGCTTATCGCTTTTTTCATCTTCTCTCTCCCTCCAAAATATAAGGGGGACTGCATATAACAGTCCCCCCTCTCATGTTGATCAATTTTTAATTATAATTGTGATACAAGTCTCGCCAACATCGCCGCAGCCTGCGCTCTTGTAGCAGTTGCTGCCGGTGCGAATGAGCCGTCATCAAAGCCCTCGATTATGCCGAGGTTAGCCGCGCCGAATACATACTCCGAAAGCGCGCCTGAGATCTGGCTTGCATCGGTGAAGGTCACAGGAGTTGAGTTTATGCTCTTGCTCTTTGCCTTTGCCGCTGCGCATACGAGTGATGCCATCTCCTCACGGTCGATAAGCTCATCAAGCTGATTTGCCTTGAGGTTGAGACCTGCCGGAAGCATGCCCGCCTTGAGCGCTGCCGCGTAATACGGTGTTGCCCAGTGGCTGCCCGATGCTGCTGAGCCGGTTGAAAGGCCTGCAGCCGCTACCGCCATCTTGAGGAACTCACCCTTGGTAACGGTGTTGTCCGGATAGAACATTGTATCTGTAACACCGTTAACGATCCCCTTCTGTGCAAGGTAGTTGATGTTATCCTTTGACCAGT
>CAMNAT010000326.1 GCA_946531785.1 uncultured Oscillospiraceae bacterium | reverse complement strand
CAGTTTTTCGCGCAGACAATAGTGAAGCCGGAGGTAGGGTCGGGTACTGCATAAAAGGCTTTGTAGCCGCCGTCATAGTCTTTGATGATGACAGTGTCCCCGGCGAGCACCGCATCAAGATAACCCGCCTCTTCAAGTGTTACCACGTTGCTTTCCGACATCTGATACTCCGGAGCGGGGTGATTTATGATCTGCCCGTCCGCGTCCGCAAGAAACGCATACCCCTCATCGGTATAGCTCGAATCAAGTATGCCGGTAAGCTTGTCAAGGAAGAAATCTATTCCGAAAACACCTAAGAAATTGCCGGTCTTGTCATATACTCTTTTACTGAATGTGACGCAGTAAGCTCCTATCTGTTCGTCATAATACGGGGCGGATACGGAGAAGCCGTCCTCTTTTTCCGACTCTATGGAATCTATGTACCACTGTCTTTCCTCAACGTGCCAGTCATCATCGGGCTCCCAGCCGTTGTTCATAATAACCGTATGCTCCGCGCGGGGATCGGTCATGTATGATACCGAGATATCATCATACTGCACGGTGATATCGTTCAGCCAGTCAACGCATTTGTCATAATCACCGAGCATTTCCGGCTCGGCGGAAATAAAGCTCACAAACATATCCAGTACGCTTTTCTGCTCGACTATCCACGACTCAAGTTCTGATGTGTAATATCCCGTTTCCTTTTCCATACGGGTATTGCCCCAGTTTATCATAAGTATCGTCGATATCGCGATGCACAGTATCATCGTTACCGTGAGCAGCGCTATGATACCGGCACAGGCATGCCTGTTGGTGCGGTCGGAGATGTCTGAATCGGCATGTACGTCTTTTATTATCCTGCCGCTCTCATTATCCTTTTTGCCGGCATCGGTATCTACCGTATAAAGCGAGGCAAGTGCGGATTTCATTTTGAGCGAGGACTCACGCAGACGCTCCATATAGACTTCCGGCTCGTCGCTTGACCGGAGAAGGCGGTAATCGCTGCGCTTCACTATGTCTTCCATAGGCGCACTTATTCTGGCAACCGCGCCGCTGACCGCGCTCTCGGTATATTTAAGGCGCTGCTCTATCCTTCTCCTGTAACGTATGCCGAAAATGTACAGCAGTATCATTCCCGCAATAAGGCAGAGATTTACCGCCGTATTCGCAATGATACCTGTCATATTGTTCCGGTAGAGAGCGGTCTGGCTGACTACGGACAGCAGATACCATTCATTCGCGGTACGGTTGTAGAAGACAACGCTGTCGGTACCGCTTATTTTTGTGTGGAAATTAAGTGAGCTCTCACCGGAGGAAAGTATTCTCTGGAATACGGCGGTGTACTGCGGCAGAGCTGCGGAAATAGGCTGACCTACCGCGGCAACATCGGCATAACCGACTATCTGACCGCTCCCGCTGACAATAAGTGCGTCACCGCCCGCAATACTTATCTTTGAAACGCTCTCCTGCAAGCCTGTCAGGTTGAAATCGAGTGCGACTACAGTCGTTCCGTCGGACAGCAGCTCCGACACCGTGAAGCACATTTCTCCCGACGCAAGATCAAGATATGGGGCAGTATAATAGATACTGCCGCTTCCATTTTTGCGTGCGCCCTTGTACCAGTCGCGCTGAACAGGGTCAAAATCCTCCGGCATCACAAAATCCGGAATGCTGTACCAGTCCTCGCTCGCGGCATAGACGTTCGTGCAGCTTCCGACGGAATTGCAGTCCTTGTTTGTTTTGAGATAGGCGTCGATCTCGTCTCCCGAAGCGTTTTCCTTGTAGAGCAGCTCCAGTCCCGACGCTATCTGTCTCGTGAGTATCTCCGCCTCGTACAGTGTCTGTTCAAGGTCTCCCGATACCGATTCGAGCTGTGCGCGTCCTATCGCGTCTGCCTGTCCGCTTATCATCGAGTAGAACAGCCGGAAGTTGAATACCAGCACCAAACTCATGGCAGCGGCGAACACCGCCAGCAGCGCATAATTGAAGCGCTTTGAAAGGATATGCTCTGTTCCCGTCCTGCTCTTTTCCTTCGGACTGTACGCAAAGAGCAGACCGAAGCAGCCCCTGCCGCAGTTGCAGGCTACAGCCGAGGAAGCTTTCACATAATAAACATTGCGGAATATCGCGTATTTCCGGACTGTCTCCGCTATTTTTCCAAGCTCGGTGTCATCGAGTCCCGCATAGGTTATGAAAAGCGTGTCGGTCTCAATGTCATTCCTGCCGTGCAGCTGTCCGCGTATATAGGAGCGCATAGACGCTTCGTGAAGTCCGTACACCATACCGCCTACGGCGATCCTGCTTTTCTTCATCACAAGCATGGGACGCAGCAGCATTCTTTCACACAGCTTGCGCATGCCGCTGCCGAGCCTGCCGTTCCTGTTCATAAACTCAAGCTCGCGCACTATGAATGTCGATGATACCCTTGAAGCGTACTCACTGACCTCCGCACGGAGCTGCTGCATATTATGCTCTTCTCTTGCAAGCTCCGCCGCCCTGAGAACGACAAGTCCGAGGCCGCTGGAGATCTGTCCGGAGTCGAGAACATATACGCCGGGTACGCTTTCAGCCGCTTTTACCGCATTATCGTAGCCCTTGCTCGCATACCGCCCCATTGTTATGTGAAGTATCGCGGTATTGCCGCGTATGTTTTCTCTGAAAAAACTCAGATAATCCTCTTCCGAAGCAGCCTCCGACATAACAACATCGTCCGTTGTTTCCATATAATCAAGAAGATCGTCGGGGCTTATTTCCACGCCGTCAAGAAACTGACCGTCCCGTGTCCTGACAATGCTGGGAAGGACTCTGACCGAATATTCCCTGACAAGCTCCGGCGGCAGGTCACAGACGCTGTCGGTGGTTATCAGTATGTGAGGCTGTTCCCTTTCTTCACTCATCTGTGTCCTCCCGCAAAAATTGTTCCAGAACTCTGTGCATATTTTTCATGGATACCGGCTTTGAAAGGAATTCGTCAAAGCCCATACTGAGGAAATTGTCCCTCGCGCCGCTCATGGCGTTGGCGGTAAGCGCCACTATCGGTCTGTGCCTGTAATAGCCGCCGCTCAAATTCCGTATCGCTCTCATAGCGTCCGTACCGTTCATATCCGGCATCATGTGGTCCATAAATATGATATCAATGTTCTCGGAGCTGCATATACCGATAGCCTCCGGACCGCTCGCCGCCGAAAATACTCTTAATCCGAACCTTTGCAGCATGCCCTTTGCCACCATTATGTTCATCGGCTCGTCGTCCACCACAAGAGCCTTCTTACCGGACGGCAGACGGGACAGCTCATCTTCGGTCTCAACCACCTCTTCTTCCTCTTCCTCGCCCTCTTTCTT
>CAMNAT010000325.1 GCA_946531785.1 uncultured Oscillospiraceae bacterium | reverse complement strand
GTATCCTTGCCGTCCTCGGTCTTGCTTTCGCTCACATCGGAATTACCGGTTTCGTCGGTTATGTCCTCATTTAACGGCGGGAATGTCACTTTGCCGTCAATGCCTGTTTTGCCGGAGGCTGTTTTCGGCTCGCCTTTAGGTACGGTCTCCTTTACTGTTACATCCATATCCTTGAAAGGCGCTTTATCAGATTTAGTCTGTACCGTAACGGTTATACGGTTTTTATGATCGTCAAGTCTGATTCCCTCCGGAACTGTAACAGTTATGCTGTGTGCTTCACGGTCAAGCTCAAGATACGCGTTCTCTACCGCGCCTTCCGCATTCTCAACAGTTATCGCATAACCGTCAAGCTCGCCATACCCGTTTATATCTGTATGATCGCGGTTTGTCGGCGGTACTATCGCTTCGCCGTTCTCATTAGTAAGGTCAGTCTCCGTATTATCGTTCTCATCATTTACCGTAACGGAAACATCCTTTTCCGGCTTGTCCTCGCTATCGGTCACTGTCACAATTATACGGTTATTGATATCAATATCTGTTCCTGATGGCAAATCCACTGTGATCCTGCCCTCACTGTCGATCACAACAAAAGCATTCTCAACAGCCTTACCCGTTTCATCCGATACTCTGACCTTATGACCATTCACCTCAGCACGACCGTCCGCATCGGTCATATCCTCATTCAACGGCGGTATTACTATCTGTCCGTTGCTGTCTGTTGCTGCTGTATGTGCTTTTCCGGTTTTGTCTGTTACCGTTACATTTCTGTCTGCAACCGGCTTACCCTCTGAGTCAAGCACTGTTACCGTAACACGATCCGCATATGAGATAACCACATCATCAGGAAGAGTTATATCAATACTGCCGTCCTCGTTATGAACAACATACGCTTCGGGAATATCTCTCGTCTCGTTCCTGACAATTACATTCAGCTGTTCAACATTGACCTTGCCCTCATCATCGGTATAGCCCTTATCTGTGACCGGAAGCGTTACTCTGCCGTAGACATCCGTTCTGCCCTTTTCGATATAGTCATCAGATCCTATGGCTATTATAGAAATATCCTTCTGAGCAGTGCCGTTCTGGTCTGTTACAAGTATAATGACAGGCTCCTCTCTTGACGGTCTCACACCGTCCGGCAGATCAACAACTATACTGTTGCTCTCACCTATGTATATATCACAGTTCGGGATAACGGTATTAAGCTTATCCATGACCTTAACAACAAAGGTCTGCTTTACCTCCTCATCACCATTGCTGTCGTCCTTGCCGATAGTGCCGTTTGTATCGCCTGTTGACGAACTGCTGTTGGGGATCCTGAGCTGACCGTTTGAGTCTGTATTGCCTGTTGCCGCGTTATTGTTCCTATCAAATACAAATATTCTCAGCCCTTCCGCACCGAGCTTTGTATCTGAATATAACACCGTTATCGTTGTCTGATCCGCATAGTCAAGCAATCTTCCGTCCGGGAACCTGATAGTTATATTATCCTCAGCATCTATCGTGATCTCGCTGTCGAATACGGGCTTGCCATTCTTATCGGTAAGGATAATGATATAATCTCCCACCTCTGATCTGCCGTCCTCGTTGGAATGATCTGTATCAATAAGCTGAGGTATCACCTCTGTTTGAAGTGTTTCATTGCAGCGTGTACATTTCTTATGCCTTGAACCGGCATGATCAATCGTTGCCGGCGTGTCGATTATCCAGTCTGACAGCTCATGGCCGAGCGGTTCTTTGTAATCGGATGAATATGTATCACCGCAATCCTCACAGGTATATACAGTATAGCCTAACTGTGTACAAGACGGATCCTTTATCTCAGACTTGTATTTATGAGCGAGCTTATCTGTATAGTTGTCCTTATATTCATCATCGCAGTCCGCGCATCTGAATACTGAATAACCCATCTGAGTGCAGCTGCTTGGTACTACCGTTTCGACATAATCATGACCTTTAGGCATTGCAAGCACTGTGCCGCAGTCTAAGCACAGCTGCGCTTCTGTGCAGGTGGCTGCCGGTCCGGGCTTATGTCCGGTCGCCGATATTGCTTTTATCATTGTTGTGTCACAATCATTACAATGATACTCCATAACGCCCTCACCCTCGCAGGTAGATTTAGTTACCGTATGCCCTTCGTCCCACGAATGACCTTTTGGCTCGGTATAGTCCGATACATACGAAATACCGCACATTGTACAGGTATTGGTCGTATAACCTTTATCAACACAGCCTGCTTCCTTTGTTACGCTTTCAAAGTTATGCGGTATCATCGGTGTAAGGTCCGTTGTGTATTTATCGCCGCATACATCGCAGATATACTCTGTATATCCCATATCACGGCAGGTCGCCGCATGGGTATGTCCTGTATAGCTATGCTCAGTCGCCGGTGTGGTCTCCTCATAGAAGTCACCGCAGTTTTTGCAGATATGGAGTACAGCTCCGCCCTGCTTACAGGTCGCCTCACGGATCGTTACCGCACCGTAGTCATGTCCCGATGTGTTTACATAGTTACGCTTTTCAAGCTTTCCGCAGATATCGCACTGCCAGCGCTCATAGCCTAAGCTTGTACATGTCGGCGGTACTGTTTCAAGGTATCTGTAATCATGCTCATGATCGTTACGATTCAATGCGGCCGCATTATCATCAGCCGCCATAAGCCATACATAGCCCACGCCGTTCTCTGTCATTGATTCACCGTCATAGCTGTATGTGATCCTGTAATATACCGTGTTATATCCCGCCTTAGTGTAGTTGGGTGCAGATGTCATATTGCAGTTATCAGCTGATGTGCCGTATCTTATACTTGTTCTCACACCGCTGTCGGACAGATCTGTTACCGTAAGCGTGTGCGCGTCACCGTCCGCCTCGCCGTAATATGATGCTATAACTGCCTTTGCTGTTATATACTCGGTCGTTTCATAATCACAGTCATCACAGTGGTCATGCACATAGAATCTGTTGTTGCCTACCTGCGCGTCTATGACCTTATCAAATTCATGCTCTTCTTTTTTTCTCGTCGCCCGTGCAAATGTGCCTTTGCAGAACTGGCAATACTGCCCCTTTTTAAGCACAGTAGTATGATATCTTTCATCTACCTGCTCATAGGTCGTATTGTCAAAGTCAAGATAAAAGCTATGGTCGCAGCTGTTCAAGCAATATACATTCTTGTTGAACTCATACTCGCCCGGTCCGTCAACCGCATTTAATGTACCGCAGACCTGACAAACTGATTTGGATAGCGATAGGTAAGGCTTTGATGTCATCTCTGCCTTTTCCCCCGCTTCACACCGTGCGTGCGACTTTCACCGCACACGGCGTTCCATCAATATT
>CAMNAT010000324.1 GCA_946531785.1 uncultured Oscillospiraceae bacterium | reverse complement strand
TTTTACCATCAACACTCTGAATTCTATATTATAATTATCTTGAAATTCATCAACATGCATTGAAATGTCAAAGTTTCCCAGCGAAAACCTTCTTGTATCTTCTGATTCATTATGCTTCATACCGCAGAATATTCGGTATGAAGCAATTTCATTCTGACGAAGCAGAGAATAAGCAAAAGCATACTCAAACATTTGATTTCCCAGTCCGCCGTTTAATCGAATATATACTTTAGTATTCATAATTAAATCCTCTCAGCATACATAACAAAGCTGATAATATGCATCTACAAAACATTTCGGGTCAAGCATATCACGATATGCTTTTGCCGTGTCATCAATCACAAAGCCAGTCTCTAACGCTTTCTCTATCACTCTTGCAAGATCGTCTGCATCCTCGGTCCTGAATGTATATCCCAGATGATTATTTCTTATCAGCTCGCCAAGCGCTCCATGCCCGGCACCGATTACAGGCTTTCCTGCAACGACCGCATCTACCAGGCCGCCACTTGCACCGTCAAAGCTCATACGATACGGTAAAACAGCAAAATCGCATGCGCTTGAGCATAGAGCCATTTCCTCATCTGTCAGAAATCTGAGCATGAGCTTTATATCATCGGCAAACCTTGTGCCCTCTGATCTTATAAAAGCCTCATCAAAGGCTTCAGGCTTACCTGCTACCAACAGATAAAAAGGTTGATCCACCTTATTAAGAGCCTGTAGAAGAATATCAAGCCCTTTATCATATCTTGTCCCACCCAAAGCAAGCAGGACAGGCTTATCTGTCTCTATCCCCAAGCATTTTTTCGCGGTCTTCTTATCGCAATACTCCACCCGCTCAAACTTGGGATATTCAATATGTACTGCATTTTTTATACTATTGCTTTCGAGGTATCTCAGCATACTGTCGGTATGAACGACCCCGCGATCTACTTTTGCAAACAGCATTTTCCTTGCAATGTTCCTCAGAATGCTGTATCTGAACTGATGGAAGGTCGCCACTATCCTGTATTTTTTCAATCTGCCCAGACCGAAGCCGTAATACTTCATTATTGAGTCCGCAAACAAAAGATGAATTATATCAACATTATATTCATACGCTGTTCTCCTGATCTGATCAAGCCTTTGGCCGTAGCTGCCGCCGGTCATCGGAACAACCGTCATATTGCCGCAAAATCCCGCATTCTTCACTACATCGCCATCCGGCACTAATAGGATAGACTCATACCTGTTATCATTTATCAGCTCTTTCATATAGACCATATGATGTCCGGTGGTGCGGCTGTCTACAAATAAAATCCTCATTTCAAAACCTCAATGCATTGCTTTATCCTTTTCAGCTTATTCTCAGCCTTTTCGCGGGTTTCGCCTCTCACGCAATAATAGAACTTACATTTCGGCTCTGTGCCTGACGGTCTCACTGCCACCCAGCTGCCATCTGCAAGAGAATATTTAAGCACATTAGATTTGGGAAAGCCTTTCTGCTGCATCTCATCTAACAGGAAATCCTCTGTCTTTGCTATCTGTATCCCTCCAAGCTCTGTTTTCCGCTCATTTCTGAGTCTGCTCATTATTGCCTTTATTCTCTCCGCGCCGTCAAGCCCCTCACATTTGACCGAGCTTGACGAATCGATATAATAGCCGTATTCAGAATATATGTCCAAAAGTGCGTCATAGAGAGTTTTTCCTATGCTTTTGTAATATGCTGCCATCTCGCAAAGCATTATCGTTGACTGTACCGCATCCTTATCTCTGGCGCAGTCTTTTATAAGATAGCCGTAGCTCTCCTCATAGCCAAACACAAATTCAGCATCATGCTTCATCTCATGCTCATGTATCTTCTCACCTATATATTTAAAGCCGGTCAGTGTTTTTTCTGCCCCCACGCCATAGCTTTCCGCTATCGCATCACCTAAATTAGATGTAACGACCGTATTAAATATCAAGCCGTTCTCCGGCAGCTCATTTCTTTCCTTACGACGCTCTAATATATATCTGAGCATGATCGCTCCGGTCTGGTTTCCGGTAAGCCGTATATACTCACCTTCATGCAGCACAGCCGCGCCGAGCCGGTCACAATCGGGATCTGTTGTGACTATTATATCCGCGCCGCATTCCTCCGCCTTCTTTATCGGCAGCTCAAACGCCGCCGGATGCTCCGGATTCGGATTTTTTGTGTTTATAAAATCCTCGCTCGGGAAGCACTGCTCCTCTACCGGAACTACGTTATACCCGAGGTCTTTAAGTATGCGTCTTACCGGTACATTTGCCGTGCCATGCTGAGGCGAAAATACTATTTTCAGCCCGCTCTTATCTATATCAGGGAAGAACAGTATCTTTTTCGTTTCCTCGTAATATCTTTCATCTATATCCGCCGGCACCGTCGTCACCAGATCACCGGCTTTATCAAACGGGGCACACTCAACAGCAAGCTCATCCTCAACGGCATCTATAAGCTTTATTATCCTGTCTGTATATTTGTTTGTCATCTGACAACCGGTTTCGTCATACAGCTTATATCCGTTGTATTCCGGCGGATTGTGACTTGCAGTTATCACGATACCGCCAAAGCATTTCATTTCCCTTACGGCAAAAGAAAGCTCCGGTGTCGGTCGCAAGCTGTCAAATATATATGATACAATGCCATTTGCCGCAAGCACCCCTGCGGCATTTTCCGCAAACTCCCGCGACTTACGGCGGTTGTCATACGCAATAGCCACACCGCGCCTCATAGCATTCTCGCCGGCTTGCTTAATGAATTCAGCAAAGCCTTGTGTCGCCTTTCTGACTGTATACTTATTCAGCCTGTTAGTACCGGCTCCCAATATATCCCTCAGACCGCCTGTGCCGAATTTAAGTGATCTGTAGAACCGCTCCTCTATTTCCGTCTTATCTGTGATCGCCAAAAGCTCTGCCTTTATTTCATCATCAGCGTATTGCAGCCATCTTTCATATTCCTTCATATAATCCATATGTATATGAATCCTCCATCAAAAGGTATTGCATACTCATCATCGTATGTATCTTACGGCATCTCATACTTTGTCTTATCCGCTACCGTTATATCGTCGCCCATCTGCACCTCTATGATAGTAAGCTCGGTATCGGCTATGACCGTGTGCTTACAGCCTGCCGCCATCGTGATAACATCACCCGGTCTGACTGTCTGTTCCATACCGTCAACAATAGTTCTGCCTGAACCGGAAACGATATTCCATATCTCATCACGATGCTCATGGCTGTGATAGTGCATTGAATGTCCCGGCAGCAGGGTTACCTTTATAACCATACTGTCATCGTTTATGTCAATAACATTATAGCTGCCCCACGATTTTTCGGCATACATA
>CAMNAT010000323.1 GCA_946531785.1 uncultured Oscillospiraceae bacterium | reverse complement strand
TGAACAGCTCGAATATGTAAAAAAGCTTCATCGCTTCGGCAAGCCCGTTATAGGTGTTTTATGCTTCGGCAGACCAATAGGCCTTGAAGAAGCAGAGCCGTATTTTGACGCGATCATATACGCCTGGCATTCAGGCACGCGCTCCGCGCAAAGCATAACAAAGGCACTGTTCGGAGATATAAATCCCAGCGGTAAGCTTCCTATGACTATGCCGCGCTCCACCGGACAGATACCTATATACTACAACAACGCGGCAACCGGCAGGATAACAATGGCATATTACGAAAGCTCCCGCGCTTACTGGGATCGCAGCTCAACTCCCATGTATCCGTTCGGATTCGGACTCAGCTATACGAAATTTGTTTATTCTGATCTGAGCTCGCAAGACCATGCTCTGAGTATCGACGAAATTAGGAATGGAAAAAATTTCGTAATAAAGGTGAAGGTGCAAAACGCAGGAAAATGCGGCGGAAAAGAAACATCACAATGCTACATAAGAGCGCTGAAAAGCTCTATGATACGACCACAGCGAGAGCTGAAAGGATTTGTAAAGAAATATTATGCTCCCGGAGAAGAGAGCTATATCCAATTTGAGCTTGGCTTTGACGAGCTGGCATTTTTTAACGAAAGCTCTGATTTTGTTGTCGAGCCGGGTAAATTTGAAGTATTTGTCGGCTCTGACTGCTATGCGAAAGAGTACATAACCATTAATGTGAAAGGAACTCGGGATTAAATGATAGTATTTAACGAAAACGAGTGTGTCGATATATGCTGCAAAAACACTAATGAATATGTTCGCTTAGCTGCAGCAGATCTGGCAAATGATATAGAAAGGATAAGCGAATATTCTTTGCGCCCCGCTTTTGTGCCATCTCCCACATTGCGATGCATTGTTATAGAACAAGACGATAATATTCCGCTTATGGACACAGGCTCCGAGGCTTTTAAGATCAAACGAACGGGCAGCTTGATTTATATCAGCGGTGGCAGCTATTTAGGGATCATGTGGGGGATCTATACCTTCTCAGAAAAGATCCTGGGGATCGACCCGTGCTACATATTTAATGATATGAAAACCGAAAAGAAAAAAGAGCTTATCTGGGACGAAACATATATATGCGGAGAGCCGGAAGGCTTCGGCTTCAGGGGTATCTTTATCAATGACGAGGATCTTTTATGCGGATGGCGCGACGGCGGCGGGATCCGGCATATAAATTGGCAGACCGACACTACAACAGTTCCGGCCTCTGTTATTGATCTTGTAGTCGAGACAGCGCTGCGGCTAAAGCTTAATCTTATAATACCGGCAACATTTTTAAACATTGATAATCCGCCAGAAAAGGTTATCGCAGATAGGGTCGCACGACGCGGTCTGTTTATATCACAGCATCATATCGAGCCTGTAGGGGTTTCAGCATACACTTTTAAAAATTATTGCGCAAAATTTGATCGGGTCGGAGAGTTTTCGTATATCCAAAACCCGGAACTAATGCAAGAAATATGGCGATATTATGCTGAAAAATGGTCGGGATATGACAATGTTGTGTGGCAAATAGGACTGCGCGGCGAAGGCGACAGACCTGTTTGGCAGGAGGAAACGGGGCTGTCGCCGCAATCTCTTGCACAATATGGGCAGCTTATTTCAAGCGCCATGCAAACACAAATCGATATTATCATGGAAGTTACCGGCGCAAAGGCGGAATATTTCACCTCCACACTTTGGATGGAGGGGTCAGAGCTGATGGAAAAAGGGCTTTTGAATATACCCACGGAAACCATGATAATTTTTTCCGATAACGGTCCAAATCAGATGTTTGCACCGGAATTTTATAAGTATGGGCAGGATAACACTACAAAGCACGGGATATACTATCATCTGCAGTATTACAATCTCGGGCCGCATCTCGCACCAATGACCGGGATCGATAAGCTTTATCATAATGTAAAACTCTGCCATGATATGGGATATCGTAGTTATTTTATAATGAATTGCTCCAATGTAAGAGAGTTTGTGTTTGAATTAAAGGCTTATGCACAAATGGTCTGGTATCTCAATGATTTTTCTAAAGAACAATATATAGATGAATATTTTGCTGTATTTGGTAAAAACAAAGACAAGGTCAAGGAGCTTGTTCGGGATTATTATGACAGCATTGCGGATCTGGATACATCTATGCTGAAATATATGTACGGTAATTATTTTAATTTTGATTACAAGCATCATCCAGACGGGATAAAGCTATGCCCGCTCAAGGATGGGGGCGTTCTTTATAAGGGCACCTTGCTTTTGCGGCACTTCAAGCTCGAATGCAATGCTATTCCTGAATGGGAGCTGTTTGAGCAAATGTATAAGGCGTTAAAAAAGGCTGTGGTCGATTATAAACAGATATGCGCAGGATTTGAGTCGCTCTGCTGCGAGCTTGATGACCACCTTGAGCTTAATATCAGAGCCAAATGGCTGAATTACGCCTATACCATAGGCTGTACATATAATTGGTTTGTAAAGCTGTACGAGGCAAAGCTATGTTATGATAAAAGCGATGTAAACGGCTTTGTTGACGGTATAAACACCGCATGCAAAAGCCTTTACAATTACCTGGAATACAGAAAAAAAGCCGAGTACGGCATATTTAAAATCTGGTACCGCGGCGATTTATTAAACGATGTTCGGCATATAATGTATAACACAAGCCGCCTCATCGGGCATAATGCGGAGTAATATATAACGCCACGGTGAGCTTTATAAAGTCCCCTTGATGTTGTATTTATTGAATAATCCTATATTTTAATACTATCGCATTATGTTCTATCACAAAAGGAGGACGAATTGTCTCCTCGGACGAGATTTGTCAAGGGTATTTTTCATTTTTTATATTAATAGTTTTGGATTTTCTGCCTGATATAAGATGCTATCTTACAAGAGCCGCATTGCCTTGATCGGACACTGCGGCTCATTATATAGAGGTATTTAATGCTGTGAGCTATGTTAATTTACCCGAGCGGGGTCCGCCTATTGCGGACCCGTAACTCGGAAAGCGGAGAGAATGGAATATATGTAATATTCATTACAAGGCATATGCACTCTATTTATGGTTTCATATTCTTTATATAGAAAACGATTTTCTGGAGAGAGAATTTGTATTTCAGATAGGGGCTTGAACCTTGCACATATGCCCTGTAATCAGAAATGGATTGGACATGTATTCCGGTATAAACCGGCACACATGCCATTTCCCTTTCAGGAGGCCTATATTCTTATTCATTTGCTGCCGCCAATGCCGCTCCTATAATACCTGCATCATTAAACAGCTTCGCTATTCTTATCTCAGTCTTTGGCATATATTTGTTATAGTCAT
>CAMNAT010000322.1 GCA_946531785.1 uncultured Oscillospiraceae bacterium | reverse complement strand
GGTGAACACCGCGAGATCCGGCCACTCGGGCGCGACATAATCCTGTGCGTTTCCGTAATTATCCGTCCATGTAGAATTACCGTCCTCATCGCGGCTGTAGGTTATAGTATAATCCCATACGGCGCTGTCCTCATAATGCTCTGAGCCCGCGAGCGCGTACCACTTTTCGCCGTCCTCAGACACATAGACCTGCCCCGCCTCAGCAAGGCTGTCAATATTCACTTCCTCGCTGTTGCCGACGATATAAAGATCCATACCGTACAGATTTCGCGGATCATCTGTGACAGGCTCCTCATAATAGTAGGTGATATATCCGCCGAAGTTGCCGAGAGAGACAACCCTGCCATTCGGATCATTGCCGTAGGTCTTGTTGGTATACTGTGAGCCTATACAAAGATAGTCCCTGACCTCGTCCGGCATATCAAGCGCCGCAAAAGCCGCCTGCTGAAAACACAGCACGGCGATGGTCATTATTGATATAAGCCGTTTTTTCAATGCGGTCACCTCTCTTTTGCGGTATAAGCTCCGGTCAATTTATCGGAGCAAGCGGCTTCATGCCGTTCTCATTATCCCAGATAAACATTTTTACTCTGCTGTCGTTCGGAATGCTTATGTCAAAGCTTATCTCGCCGTTTTCAGCAGTTTTTATATTCGAGTCTGTAAGAATGCCGTTCTTGTCGTATACGGCAAGAATGATCTTCGCATCCTCCGCGCCGTCCTTCTTCTTTACGGTCGCGCTTGCGCTGATCTTTATATTTTCAAGCTCGTACACAGGCTTTACCGTAACTATGCAGTATGGCATAAAGATAGCTCCATTCCCGTTAACGGTACCATTCGCAGTCACGATATATGTCCCTATCTTATCAAATGACAGAGTTATCTGACCGTTTGCGTCAGGAGCAGCATCCGCTATAGCTTCACTTATCGTGCCTTCAGCATTTACGGTGTTTATAGTTATTGCATTGTCCTTGTCGGTTCCGTCTACAGGAAGCATTACAGGATTCCAGTTTGCATCATAGCCCATTTTTGACATAGTGAGCGTGATCTCATCACCGACATAGGCAGATGCAGCCTTCTTGTCAAATGTAGTATAGACATCCGACCAGCCTGTTGTATCCTGATAGAAGCAATATTCAACCGTATCACCGTTATGGAGTATCTCGTTATCGGCAGTATAGGAGCCCATGGCGGAATTTGTATATGATGCGGCAGATAAATATCCGTTATCCGCGGTCACGCCGAACGCCCTTGTAAGATGGTGATAGTCTGTGCTGTAATCCATATCAAGATAATCCCCGACGGTTGCCGCCGTAAATGCCTCGCCGTATTTCATCTCATGAACGGCAACGAGCGCGTCAAGGAAGGTGACTCCGTCAAAGCTGTCCGCAAAGCCGTATTTTTCAGCCGTATATGAGCTTACCTCTATCTCCTGCGGAGCAAGGAAAAACGCGCCGTCCTTCTGCACATCCATCGTTACCTTTACCGATGCCGGCTCCGGCTTTACCGTAACAAAGCAGTACGGAGCTATGACCGGATAGTCTTCGCCGATAAATCCGCTTGCTGTCACGATATATGTCCCCGGCTCGTCAAATGTCAGCGTAACTATACCCTTCTCGTCAGGTACTATAAGAGCCTCGTCGGCATCCTTCAAAGCCTCGCTCAGTGAGCCGTCCTCGTTTACGGTATTTATCGTCATTGCTTCAAAATCATACTCGTCCGAGATCGGCTCAAGCTCATAATTCGGATACATCGGCCATTCATGCTTATACATATTAAGCTGTATCGGCTTGCCCGCAATGCCTGTCACGCTGTTCGGAGCAAATGAGGTATAGCAGTCGCTGTAAGTCTCAGTATCCATAAAGAATGCGACTTCCAAAGCGTCTCCGCTTGAAATGACCGTCTTATCGACTGTGTCCATGCCCATTTCCGAATTGATAAAGAATGATGCGGAGCTGCCAGACTCGCCGAATATTTTTGTTATCCAGCCACTTGAGTTGATCGCAAGATAGTCAGATACTGTCTCTTTCGTGAAATCCTCGCCGTATTTCATCTCGTGCATGGTTATGAGCGCATCAAGTATGGTCGCGCCGTCATTGCTGTCGGTAAAGCCGTATTTTTCCGACTTGTCCGAAACTACTGTCAGCTTCTGCGGTACAATGAGAAATGCTCCACCCTGTTGCGCGTCTGCGGTTATCGCCGCGGAGAAGGTTGTCGAGCTGCCACCGCCGCCATCATTCTCCGCGAAAGCGACTGCAGAAGATGCCGATGCTATGGCTAATGCCAAAGCCGTTGCCGTAAGTTTTTTTGTGTGTTTCATAATATGTCTTTCCTTTCTTTTGCCGGGCATATAAAAAGCCGCGGCGATATTTTTGAATCAAAGCCGCAGCTGTTATTTCCGCAAGCATCACAAATTGACCATGCACAAAAGACTGAAAGGAACATCCTTCAGCATGGAAAAAACTGCCGTTCCTATATATCATCATACGGACGGAACGACATCAGAGCAGGTCTTAGGGCTTGCGCGGTAAGAGTTTTATCATGTCTTTATATCCTGCCTTCTCAGTTTCCCAATGACCGGCTTTCACCGACGGACATAAAAGCGTTCCCGAGCATACCTCGACAGTTATCGCGGCGGATTCGCACCGCCTTCCCTTTTCACCGACTGCCCCTTTTTATGCAGAACAGCCGACACTCTGTGTGACTTTATTTAATTCTGAAGTAAATTATACCATATATAAGAGTAAAAATCAATAGACAAAAAGGGTGTAAAAACCCGATTATTTTTACACCCTTATTCATTACATCCCCAAATCAGCAGCGGCGGCAGTTGTTCTTATTGTTATCTACCGAAGGATCTGTCTGACCCGGCTCCATCAGCTCGCAGCGTGACGGCGGATAGAACTCGTCAAACGGGAAGTCAATGCGGTCAAAGAGCTCGCACGGACTGTCGTCTACGGCGCTCACGCACTCCTTGTTCGGCAGGCAGTAGTCGTAGCTTGGAATGAGCAGCTGCACATGACGCTCCAGCTTTACTATTGAGAAGATACCGAGCGATACATATGCTCTCTTCGCCTCGCCGCCCATTACCAACGGCTCCTCAAATACCTTGCATACCGAATCCGGCACGGATGCGAGATCAAACTCATCATCACAGCAGCAGTTATTGCTGCTGCGTACATCCTTGAGGTTCTCACCTAGCGCGATAGGCTCAACGACCTCAACGATGGCATACGGCATATTTGTCTTTTTCCACTGCTGCGGATCGAACGCGTTCTGCTTATACTTCGACGAGAAGGTCTTTGCATCGCCCTCTGAGCCGAAAAGGATGACGCGCTTTTCAAAGGTCGCAAGACCCTC
>CAMNAT010000321.1 GCA_946531785.1 uncultured Oscillospiraceae bacterium | reverse complement strand
CCATGTGCGTTTCCGACCATAGGTCGGATATTTCGCACGGGCAATTAAATCATTTATTTCTATATAAGAAATTAATTTCTTATATAGAAATAAAAGGCTCTGCTATATAACAGAGCCTTGGCGATCCGGATGAGGCTCGAACTCACGACCTCCAGCGTGACAGGCTGGCGTTCTAACCAACTGAACTACCGGACCAACAACAGAAATAGTATATCATATAATAAATAGTTTGTCAAGACTTTTTTAGGAGATAACCATGAATAATTTTAAATTGACCATTCCGCCGGCGGCGGTAACACAGTCGAGCATAGCCGTGATCTGGGATAAGACCGCGCCGGAGTATGAGGTACTTTTAAACGGCTCGTTCTATACAAAAGTCAGCCGCGGCGATTGCACGATAGAGGGGCTTATGCCCGATACTGAGTATGAGATAACCGTTGCAGGCGGCAGCGGCACCGCAAGCATAAAGGCTAAAACGCGGCGCATGGGCGGCGTGTTCGATGTGCGCGATTTCGGCGCGGCAGGTGATGGAGTGACTATGGATACCGAGGCGATACAGAGAGCGATAGACGCCTGCGCTGAGGACGGCATCGTGCTGATACCCGAGGGCGTATATCTTTCAGGCGCAATATGTTTAAAAAGCGATATGACGCTGTGCGTTTCCGAGGGCGCTGTCCTTCTCGGCTCATCAAGGGCTGAGGATTACCCGATCCACCGCTACCGCTGGGAGGGCAGGGAGAGCGATTGCTACGCAAGTCTTATAAATGTGCGCTTTGATGAGCGTGAGCGGTTCAGGAACATCACCATCGAGGGTAAGGGAAAGATCGACGCGTCCGGCGTTGCGCTTTTTCTTGCCGAGCGTGCCGAAAACAAGGGCGCGCGCGGCAGAGCGATCTGCATCAGGAATACCGATGGGGTATATTACAAGGATATAACCGTTAAGCAGTCACCCTCATGGTGCGTGCATTCGATCTACTGTAACGGTGTTACCGCGAACAATATAAGGGTATTCACAAAATATGATGAAGACAGAGCAAAGACCTACGGACATATATTTAACGGTGACGGCTTCGATCCCGATTCATGTAAGAATGTGTATGTGTTTGATTCCCTTATAGCAAGTCAGGATGACTGCATAGCCGTAAAGTCCGGACGGGATGAGGAAGGCAGAAGGGTTGGCATACCAACTGAAAATGTGCGGATAACCGACTGCCGGTTTGAGAGCGGCTTCGGCGTAGCTGTCGGCAGCGAGGTCGCGGGCGGCGCCAAAAATATCCTTGTGCGTGACTGCACCTTTACTCATGTTTACAGCATAGGCAGCGTAAAGTCGCCGCGCGGCAGGGGTAATGTGGTCGAAAATGTTACATACGAAAACTGCACAGGCGAGTATCAGGACGATGAGTTTCGCGATTGCGAATGGTTCCGCGGCGGCATCTATGTCGATAACTTCTACAGTGTGAGGGAGTTTGACCCGTCTGCGGCGGAGCCGGTAAATGACGGTACGCCGAAGATACGGAATGTCACCTTCAGGAATATAAAAATGCGCTCGCGCGTGAGCCATGCTATATATCTTGCGGGGCTTCCGGAAAGCCCGCTCGAGGATATCAGGCTCATAAATGTCACCGCGGAGGGCGCGAAGGGCATGAGGGCGTATAACATAGACGGGCTCACTATGGAGAATGTGGATATCATCACGCCTGATACGGAGCAATATAAATTTACAAACATAAAAACGACAGACGGAGAAGATATAAAATGATCTTGGTCATAGCCGAAAAGCCGTCGCTCGGCAGGGATATAGCGGATGCTTTGCCCGGCGAGCGTAGAGGCGGCGATAAACGGTATATAGAAAAGGGCGACTATGTCATAACATGGGTGTTCGGACATATGCTGACGCTCAAGGAGCCGGAGGATTACGATGCGAAGTATAAAAAATGGTCGGTAGCGGATCTGCCGATATATTTTGAAAACTGGGGGCAGAAGATCGGAAAGAGCCAGAAGGGGTTCGAGAGCAAGCGCGAGCGTGTGAAGCTCATCGGAGAGCTGCTGAAAAAGTCGGACTCAGTCATCCATGCCGGAGACCCGGACGAGGAGGGGCAGTTTCTGATAGATGAGCTGCTCAGCTGGTTCAAGTACAAAAAGCCTGTTATGCGGCTCGATACCGGCGACACCACGCGGGGCGGGCTCGTAAAGGCGCTCGGCAGGATGAAGGACAATAAGGAATGCGAAAACGAGGGCAGATCGGCGTATGCCCGATCTGTCGCGGATCTCATGATGGGCGTCAACATGAGCCGTTATTTCACATGTATAAACCGCGGCGCGCTTCTCACCGTAGGACGCGTGCAGACTCCGACGCTCGGGCTTGTGGTCGCGCGCGATATGCAGATAGAGGGGCATACAAAGACCGTATATTATGATATATACATAGAGCTCGATATAGAAACGCCGGACGGAGTAAAGCGGATAAAGGCAAAGCTTGAGCCGCCTGCAAAGGAGGATAAGGTCCTCGATAAGAAAATGGCGGAGCGCATGGTAAAGGCTCTCATGGAGCGCGAGTATAAGGCGAAGATCGAGCGTAAGACCGTAAATGAGGATCCGCCGCTGCCGTTCAATCTAGTAAAGCTGCAAAGCTACTGCTCGAGTCATTTCGGATACAACCCCAAGGAGGTAATGGACATAACCCAGTCACTCAGGGAAAAGTATAAGGCGATAACATATAACCGCTCCGATTGCCAGTATCTGTCCGAGGAGCATTATAAGGAAGCGCCCAAAACCATGGAGCGCGTTGTGCAGAATATCGGGTTCAGACCGAAGCGGCTCGATATGACCATACATTCAAAGTGTTTTAACGATAAGAATATAACCGCGCATTTTGCTATTATTCCGACTAATAACGCGGTGAACCTCGAACGGCTCACAGAGAAGGAAAAGAATGTGTATCTTGCAATATGCAAGTACTATATGGCACAGTTTTTGCCGAAGGCGAAGAAGGAAAAATCCAAGCTCACCGCAGAGGTAGGCAACGGCTGGAAGCTTGCCGCCCGCTCGTCAAAGACGCTCGATGAGGGCTATACTGCAATATTCAAGGAGATTAAGCGCGACGAGCCGACGGAGCTTTCGGAGATACCTACAGGCGAATACAGCGCAAAGCCCGCAGACGGCAGCTTTGAGGAAAAGGAGACCAAGCCGCCCTCGCGATACACAAAGGCAACGCTGAACGAGGACATGACTCGTATCGCGAAATATGTGACCGATCCGCGGATAAAAAAGCTTCTGGAGCTGAAGGACAAGGATAAAAAGGGCGAAAACGGCTCTATCGGTACCTCCGCAACGCGCCCCACGATAATCGACGGGCTTGTGAAGAAGGGGGATCTTAAGGCGCAGGGCA
>CAMNAT010000320.1 GCA_946531785.1 uncultured Oscillospiraceae bacterium | reverse complement strand
TCGATCTCATCCGCCATTTCGTCAAACAGCTGCCGCAGCTCGTTGTACTGACCGGAGATCAGGCTGCGCGTTATGAGCGCGTCCGAGCGGCGCAGCTGCTCTCGCTTGTACAGCTCATATATATGGTTGATCTCGGTTATGAACCTGTCCGTCCTCACGCACCGCTCGCAGAAGTGATCGGGGATGTTGTCGCGGCTGAGCCCGCCGCCGGTCTCTATTATGCCGATAAGCTCGAGCATATTCTTATATGTCCGCCTGAAATCGCTCTGCCAGCACTTGCCGCGCATACGGCAGTCACCGCAGACGCGCTCTGCCGTCTCGTCAAGGATCGCGCCGATGTCGTCGGAATATTTCCTGAGCCGCCCCTCGGATACGGATAAAAAGCTCTCATACAGGCTGCCGAACGCCTCGCCTGTGCGGTGCAGGCGCATGGAAAGATATTCGCGCATCCTCAGCTCCGGACTCACCGCCTCTATCTGTACCGATTTATTGAAAAAGGCGCTGTAGTATGCCATGACCACCGGCGGCGTTGCTGTAAATAACGCAGTGCCTGCCGCGACATCATAAATGTTTATGGGCAGATCATACATGTTGCCGGCGTATATGAGCGCCGCGACCGCGCCGGAGATCCCGCCCAGAGCGCAGCCCCAGCGGCCGTAGCTTTTCAGGAATCCGGCAAAGAACGCCGTCATACCGAAAACGCCCATCATCGGCAGGGATGCCGAGCCGGACATGGAGGTTATAAAGCCTATTGCAAGCCCTGCGCTTGCCGAGACCGCTATGGGGCAGTTCATCGCCGGGATCAGGATGATATACACCGCTGCGATGCCTGCTATGCTTACGGGACCTATATGCAGATCTCCGAGTCCGGATATAAAAACGCCCGCGGCGGCCGCCGCGCTCACAAAGTCCTCGGCGGAGCGCCTGCCGCGGCGCGGAAAGCTCTCGCCTATCGCCGCCGCGCGCTTAAATACTATGTACATAAGCGAGGTGATCACGCTCTCGCAGATGAGCAAAAAGAGGTCGTAAAGCCCGTCTATCCCGGCTAAAAGCGTCACCGCCCCGCCTACCAGGATCGAAACGCCCGAAAGCGCGGCAAGCACATATTCGTTCTCCCTGCGGTATATCCGCGCCAGAAGCATGTATAGTATCACCGCTATCAGATACTTCGGCACAGCCGCGGCGCCGGCTGCGGTCAGGGTGCCTAGAATCACCGTAATTATTCCTATATAAAATATGCGCTTGTCATATACCGCCGCAAAGAACGCTATGCCGAACGGCAGCATGGAAAGCGCGCTTGCCCGCGATGCGAGCAGGAGCATCACCGTCGGCGCGATATCTTCTACCGCCGGCAGCCGCTGCCGGATGGCAGATGTAAAACCGTTTTCTTTCATTTTAATAATATACCTCCGTTGTTATCATCAGAAAAATTCTAGCATACGCGCGTGAAATATTATGTAAAAACCTGTTGTCGAACGCCTCAAATCGTGCGACAAAAAAATTTTTTTTAAAAAATTATTAAAAAAAATAAGATTTTTCGGAACTTTTTTTGTTTTGCTCCGTCTAAACGGTTGTAAAGACACAAAAATGTTAAAGCATTTGTGTAATATTTCATATGTATTTATTAAATTCTTACAAATTTATTTCAATCGTATGAAAAATCAACAAAAGCTATTGACATTCCTTGTGTCCGATAGTACAATGTTACATAGCAATCTTAGGTACTAAGGGTAGAAGGGTCACCGACAGGTTGTTACCGTAATAACTGAGGACTTTCGACAAAGCAGGTTATGGTTCGTAGGTCTTCAACCTCGCATCCTAAAGATGCGGTTAAAGCGTCCGGCAAACAACGGGAACATTTGCCGGATATAAAAAAACGGTTCCCAAAAAAAAGTATAAAGGGAGGATTTGAGACATGAGAAATCTCAAAAAAGTAATTTCTTCTGTTGCTGCTCTCGCAATCGTTGCATCATCAGCATCAGCATTCGCTGTTACTTTCCCGGACGTTGAAGAATCAGCTAGCTACAACGAGGCTGTTAAGATCTTATCAGGTCTTAAGATCGTTGAGGGTGATGATAACGGTTTATTCAACCCGGACAAGACAGTAACAAGAGCTGAGTTCACAAAGATGGCTGTTGGCGCTCTCGGCGAGATGGCTTCTGCAGAGGCACAGTCAACATCAAAGTTCGATGACGCTGCTAACACTTCAGTTCACTGGGGTGCAGGCTACATCGCACAGGGTGTTGCAGACGGATTCATCGATGGTTATGATGACCACCGTTTCGGTCCGGACGATACCGTTACATATGCACAGGCATGCAAGATGCTCGTTGCAGCTATCGGTTATACAACATATGCTGAGGCAGCTGGCGGTTATCCCGCAGGCTACACAGCACAGGCTTCATCACTCGGCATCTCAAAGGGCGTAAGCGCTCAGAACGATGCTGCACTTACAAGAGGTCAGGTTGCTATACTGATCGCTAACGCTATGGATGTTCCGCTGAATGTTATCGACGGCTGGAAGACAGAGTCGAACCTCACAGGTACATACCAGGCACCGGAGTTCAAGAAGCTCGACGGTAAAGAGGGTAGAGACTTTGAGTCACTTCTCACAGACAGACATGATGCTTACAAGGTTAAGGGTCGTGTAACTGTTAACTATCAGGGTTCTTCAAGCTCACTCAAGAAGGACGAGGTTAAGTATGATGTAGAGGTTGCTGACAACTTTGATGGCGAGATGAACATCAAGAATGCCAACAAGAACTGGATGCTTGACCAGATCTTCAAGGTTGGTGATACAGATGCTGCTAACATGCTCTTCGCATACACTGAGGCTGTAGTAAAGAAGGATGTAGACGCAGATGAGTTCACAATCATTTCGATCACAAACTATGGTAACTCAAAGACAGTAGAGTTTGAGGCTGATGATCTTGCTGATGACGCAGAGAACATCGGAACAAACTACATTGATGGTAAGTCAACTCCGAAGTTACCGGTTTACAAGAGTGCTACAACATCATCAACAACAAAGTATGATCTTGCAACAGATCCGGCTGCTGTTATGTATGTAAACGGCGTTAAGGCTGGCACAGCTGACGACGAGATGATCAATGAATACATTCTTAACAATGATACAGGTAAGGTAACACTTGTTGACAAGACAGAGGTTGGTTCAACTTCAACAGACGGCAAGTATGACTACATCATGGTTTCATACTATGTTGACGCTGTAGTTGATTACACACAGTCAACAGATTCAGTATCAAGAGTTTACTTCAAGGCTCAGCCGTCAGGTTACCAGAACAGAATGGAATGGGATCCGGACGATGAGGATGTTGATGTAACATTCACAAAGGATGGCAACAAGATCGCGTTTACAGATCTTCAGGA
>CAMNAT010000319.1 GCA_946531785.1 uncultured Oscillospiraceae bacterium | reverse complement strand
ATGTTTAATCCGAGCAGTCGGTATTTGTCGATATGCTCTCTGTTCATATAGCATCAACTCCTGATATTATTATTCTATCTGTATGATCTGACATATTCAACAACGCAAATGGTTATATTTATAACTTGACATGTTACAAAAATAATGATACAATGCAATTATATAAACAGAAATGATATTCAGGAGTGATGTAAACATGGATATAGCAAAGGAAATGCTTGCAAATAAGCTTGCGGCACTCAAACAGCTTTCCGGGCAAGACGGGAACAGCTTTGTATAAAACTTATCAAAAACACGGGCATTCGCCCGTGTTTTTAGCTTAACCTACAAAAAATTTGAATTTTCCGTGAATTTTCTTTTCAAACGGGATTTTTTGTGGTATACTTTATGCTGATGTAAAAGAAATCTTTATTTAAAGACAGCTTTTTCAAAAAAGTTTAAATAAAAGTAGGAGGGAAGAACCATGACAAAAAATAAGACAGTTCTTGCATGGATCGACGAAATGGCGGCTATGTGTAAGCCAGCAAAGATCACCTGGATAACAGGTGAGGAGTCACAGCTTGAGGCTCTGAGAGCAGAGGCCGTAGCTACGGGCGAGATGATCAAGCTCAACGAAGAGAAGCTCCCCGGCTGCTACTATCACAGAACAGCGGAAAACGATGTTGCCCGCGTTGAGGACAGAACCTTCATCTGCACCCCGACAGAGGTAGAGGCAGGCCCGATCAACAACTGGATGGCGCCTGACGAGATGTACGCAAAGCTGAAGGCTCTCTACAACGGCTCAATGGAAGGCCGCGAGATGTATGTTATACCGTACTCAATGGGTCCGGTAGGCTCACCGTTCTCAAAGATCGGTATCGAGCTGACAGACTCGATCTATGTTGTACTCAACATGGCTATAATGACAAGAATAGGCGATGCTGTTATGAAGCAGCTCGGTGACAATCCTGATGCAGAGTTCGTAAAGTGCCTGCACGCAAAGAAGGATGTAAACCCGGACGAGAGATATATCGTTCAGTTCCCGCAGGACAATACTATCTGGTCGATCAACTCGGCATACGGCGGCAACGTGCTTCTCGGTAAGAAGTGCTTCGCGCTCCGTATCGCATCATACCTCGGCAGAAACCAGGGCTGGATGGCAGAGCATATGCTCATCCTCGGTCTTGAGAATCCGCAGGGTGAGGTAAAGTATATCTGCGCTGCGTTCCCGTCAGCATGCGGTAAGACTAACCTCGCAATGCTCATCCCGCCGGAGTATTTAAAGAAGAAGGGCTACAAGGTATGGACAGTCGGCGACGATATCTCATGGCTGAATATCGGTCCGGACGGCAGACTTTATGCTATCAACCCCGAGGCAGGCTTCTTCGGCGTTGCACCGGGCACATCGACAAAGACAAACTTCAATGCTCTTGAATCAACAAAGAAGGGTACAATATTCACAAATGTTGCTATCAACAATGCCGACAACACCGTTTGGTGGGAAGGCCTTGACAAGAATCCGCCGGTGGACGCTACCGAGTGGACGGGCAAGAAGGTAAACGGCCCCGAGTATATCGCACAGGGCGGCAAGCTTGCTCACCCGAACTCAAGATTTACGGCTCCGGCAAAGAACTGTCCGTGTATCTCGGATAAGTTCGAGGATCCGCAGGGCGTGCCGGTATCGGCTATCGTATTCGGCGGCAGACGCGCAAAGTGCGCTCCGCTGGTATATCAGTCAAGAGATTGGCAGCACGGCACATTCGTAGGCGCTATCATGGCGTCGGAGACAACAGCGGCAGCGGCAGGCGCTGTAGGTGTTGTAAGACGCGACCCGATGGCAATGAAGCCGTTCGTGGGCTACAACATGGCTCAGTACTGGGGTCACTGGCTCGAGATGGGCAAGAAGCTCGGCGACAAGGCTCCGAAGATCTTCCATGTTAACTGGTTCAGAAAGGACGACGACGGCAACTTCCTGTGGCCGGGCTTCGGCGACAACATGCGCGTTCTCCTCTGGATCCTTGACCGCTGCGACGGCAAGGTGGATGCTGACGAGGTAGCGATCGGTTATGTACCGAAGGTAGATGATATCGACATCACCGGCCTCGACATGACAAAGGAGCAGCTCAAGGATCTGCTCACGATCGACAATGCTGAGTGGATGAAGGATGTTGATGATCCGGATACGGGTATCAAGCAGTACTTCGCACAGTTCGGCGATCAGCTTCCGAAGGAGATGGCAGAGGAGCTCGATAAGCTCATCGCCAACCTTTCAAAATAATAACGATATAGACTACAGCCTGCACCTTTAATGCAGGCTGTGTTTATATATATAAGTAAAAGGAGGAAACTACAATGAAAATAGTTTCAGTACAGGACATTTCCTGCTTCGGGCAGTGCTCGCTGACGGTCGCGCTGCCGGTGCTTTCGGCATACGGCATTGAGACGGCGATACTCCCGTCCGGCATACTCAGCACGCATACGGGGGGCTTTAAGAGCTTCACCGTCCACGACCTCACCGACGAGATGCCGAAGATCATCGAGAAATGGATCGAGGCGGGCATAAAATTTGACGCGATATACACCGGCTACATAGGTGACGCGCGTCAGTTCGATATGGTGCTGGAGATGAAAAAGACACTCTTGAACCCCGGCGGCAAGCTCATCGTAGACCCGGCTATGGCGGATCACGGCAAGATGTATGCCGCGCTCGGCCCCGAGATAGTGGATGGTATGCGTAAGATCGCGGCGGCGGCGGATCTGATCCTGCCGAACCTCACCGAGGCGGCGTTCTTACTCGGCGAGGAGTACAAGGACAGCTACACCAAGCCCGAGATCGAGGAAATGCTCAAAAAGCTTGCGGCGATGGGCGCGGAGTGCGCGATCCTCACCGGAGTATCATATACGCCCGATAAGCTCGGCGCGGTGGCGTACACGAAGGCGACGGGCGAGTTCACCGAATATTTCGCGGAGTATCAGCCGAAGAGCTATCACGGCACCGGCGACATCTTCTCAAGTGTGGCGATAGCCGGATATATGAACGGCGAGCCGCTTCCTAAGGTGCTCAAGGACTCATGCGAGTTCATTGTTAAGTGCATAAAGAAGACCATGCCGGACGAATCGCACTGGTACGGCGTGAAGTTCGAGGAAGTATTGGCAGAAGGAAGATAAATTTTGGATGTCAAAACCCGCTTATGCAATGCGCATAAGCGGGTTTTGACAGTTTTAAAAATTATACTCTTTTATATGTGACAAATTTAAATTTAACGCCCTTTTCCTCAAAGGTCTCGCTCTCGTCTGCGATGCTCCAGTGATCGGACTTATCGAGGTCTACCATATACGCGTCCGCGGCATCCGCTGCGGCATCCACCTTTGTGACATAGGCAGTGTCGCAGAAGGGGAGAAGGGCGCGGTAGAGCGACTCGCCGC
>CAMNAT010000318.1 GCA_946531785.1 uncultured Oscillospiraceae bacterium | reverse complement strand
CTTATGCTCAAGAGGAACGCCGGTCGGTGAGTGAGAACTGCAAATGGCGCATACAAAACGATTTCAAACGCGGGATACCTACAGGGATTACGGTTTACGGGTACAATGTTAAGAAGCGTGAGTTTATGGTAAATGAGGAAGAGGCGCAGGTCGTAAGACGTATATTTGAAATGTACGCAAGCGGCACAGGCTCTGACGGTATAGCAGATGCATTAAATAATGATAATATCCCTTCGCCGGGTGGAGGACTGTGGTGTCATAGAGCGGTCATGGATATTCTCAGGAATGAGAAGTATATAGGTGATCTCATGCTGCAGAAGTATTATACAGTAGACCATATTTCAAAAAAGACAAAACTGAATGACGGTCGGCTCAATAGATATTATGTATCGGAAAACCATGATCCGATCATAGACAGAGAGTTATACGACCGGGTGCAGAAAATGATAGAGGATAGAGAAAAGAAGAATCCTCATGTCAAGCCGTATGAATATAATTTCAAGCATAAGGTGTTCTGTGAAAACTGCGGTTGTAAATATTATAGGAAAAGGGTACATACAGGCAAACAATATGAACACTTTGTGTGGAAGTGCAAGACATATGCGTATAAGGGCAAAAAACACTGTGACAATAAGCAGATACCCGATGAAGTCCTTATAAGGCTTACAGAAGGCTTTGATAAAGAGATCAAAAACATAATCATTTGCAAGGACAATCTTGTAAAACTTATTTTCTCGGATGGTACCGAAGCGGAGCGCAGTTGGAATATAGACCGCAAATGGACTGATGAGATGAAAGCAAGAAATTACGAAAATCTAAGGAGGCGCTATCTGTAATGGCTAAGGATTATATTTTAAGTTATGGAAAGGATCATGAGCAATGCCGAATGTAAGAAAAATTGACGCTACTATAAATCCTGTTACGCATATGCCGTCTTTTGTGAATGTTAAGCGAAAGGTCGCGGGCTATGCGAGAGTATCGACCGACAGTGATGAACAGTTTACAAGCTATGAGGCTCAGGTCGATTATTATACCAATTACATAAAATCAAGATCAGACTGGCAATTCGTAAAGGTTTATACCGACGCCGGGATTTCAGCGACAAACACAAAACACCGTGAAGGCTTTAATACAATGATAAAAGATGCGCTTGCCGGTAAAATCGACCTTATAGTAACAAAATCGATGAGCCGGTTCGCGAGAAATACGGTGGACAGCCTTGTAACAGTGAGAAAACTTAAGGAAAAGGGAGTAGAGGTTTATTTCGAGAAAGAGAACATCTATACACTTGATTCCAAGGGTGAGCTGCTTATAACTATTATGAGCTCGCTTGCACAGGAGGAGAGCCGGAGTATATCGGAAAATGTAACATGGGGACAAAGAAAACGATTTGCTGACGGTAAGGTCAGTATGCCGTATAAATGTTTCTTGGGCTATAGAAGAGGGGAGGACGGCACACCGGAAGTTGTGCCGGAGGAAGCGGAAATCGTGCGCCGGATATATGGTATGTATCTGCAGGGGAAGGCGGTAGGAGCTATTGCAAATCAGCTTACCAAAGAAAATATTCCGTCTCCGGCCGGAAAGAGCAAGTGGGCTACATCAACGGTACAGAGCATTCTGACAAATGAGAAATATAAAGGGGATGCGCTTTTACAGAAAACTTTCACAGTGGATTTTCTACAGAAAAAAATAAAGAAAAATGAGGGTGAGGTCCCTAGGTATTATGTCGAACAAAGCCATGAGGCGATAATTGATCCGATAGAATTTGAACTGGTGCAGCAGGAGATAGCACGGCGGACGGCCATAGGTAAGCGTTACAGCGGACAAAGCATTTTGTCGGCAAGGATAATTTGCGGAGACTGCGGCGGGTTTTACGGTCAGAAGGTGTGGCATTCCACGAGTAAGTATAAAAGGAATATATGGCAGTGTAATGAAAAATTCAGAGGTAATCAATGCAGTACGCCGCATTATGATGAGGAGGAAATCAAGGAACGCTTTTTAAAGGCATATAACATTTTGACGGGGGATAAAGAAGCCTTGCTTGAGGATTGCAGGATAATACAGAAAGTGTTGACCGATACGACAGATGTTGATAGAAAGATTGATGAGCTTTCCCGTGAATCGGAGATCGTATCTGAGCTTATGCAAAAATGCATAGACGAGAATGCCTCAGTGGTGCAAAATCAGGAGGACTATAACAAAAGGTACGCTGCCTATGAAACCAAGTATGATGAGCTTGATGCAAAGATACGCGAGCTTAAGGAAAAGAAGGAAAAACAAAAGAGGCAGTATAAAGAGATAGACTCATTTATGCTTGAGATCATGGAGCGCGAAGAACCGCTTAATATATTTGACACAAAGCTTTGGATCGCGACTATAGATACCGTGATAGTATACCGTGACGGGAGATTGGTATTCAGATTTAAAACAGGAGCGGAAATTGATGCATAAGAGTGAAGCCGTGGATTTGTGTGTTATGCAGATTCACGGCTTTTTTTATATTTAACTGTAATGAGGCATGATAAGGAAGCAACCATTTTACCACGGCAAAATAGTCACTTTACAGAAATATTACAAACTCAACATATATGGTTGAAGTATTGATATTTTGCTATATTCAATCTACTCACGGATGTGTTTTGCAAGTGAACAAAATGTAAAATAATGCCAATAAACTTGTTTTATAGCATATAAATCGTGCTTTGTAACAAAATTGTAATCTGACTATTTTGCCGTGCCCTTTATGCCGTGCCCTTTTACTCGGAAAGTGTTGACATGCTCAATAAAATATGATACACTATGCTTATAAACACACCGCTTTGTTATGATTTAAAAGATAGATGTTCTATTGAATAGCAACATAGTGATTTTAATCATTATACCACCTCGGGTGGTATTATTGTGGATATATATTAAAAGCCGGTTGCCACTGACAGTACCCAGCATGATAGTCAGGCGGGCACTTAGAATTCTCCCCGCGGTGTCGTGTCTGGGTTTATTAATAAGCACACCGATGGCAGTATGTTTATCAATGAGTTCATCTATACATAACAGGGTATATGAGAAAGATCAAAATATTATTGAAATACTAAAATAATACAGGAGATTAAGCTATGAATGAACTAATGAAAAAAACAATGGATCATAATAAAGAAAACATAGATAATGAAATTTTAGATAAGATTATAGAATTTGTTAATAGTCCAGGAAATCTAAATACATGCAATCGTTGTTTTAACACGCTTAATGATAATATGTCAGACAACTACACTCTGTTAAGAGATAAAAATGTTATAAATAAGCATATGATGGATACATCTATAATCATATTGACTGCAAATAGATTTGAGCGGAACGTTTTACATATAAAAGCTAAGGATGAGGGGCAAACGATTTATCAAATAGAAA
>CAMNAT010000317.1 GCA_946531785.1 uncultured Oscillospiraceae bacterium | reverse complement strand
AGTTGTGACACTCTCAGGGATAGATGCTTCTTCGAGAGCTTTACACTCCATAAACGCCGTTGCGCTTATATATGTAAGACTTTGCGGAAGTGATATGTTCTTAAGAGCAGTACATCCGGCAAACGCGTTCTTGTCTATGCCCTTTACTCCATCCTCGATCCTTACACTTTTAAGACCCGTGCATTTGTGACATAACGAATAGGGCACTGCATCTATATATGCCGGAATGGTTATAGACTCTATAGCTGTTTCCTCAAACGCTTCAGTGGCTATTTCTTTTACGCCGTCCGGAATGCTTACTTCCTTAGCGCTGCCGCCGTAACGATAAAGCAGCGCACCGCCGTTCAGCAGCAGATAGCCGTCAGGCTGATCTGAAAGCCATTTTGTACCGTCAAATACGCCTGATCCGATCTTATCAATATTCCTGCTCCAACTCACATCGGAAAGGCGTGCATCATACCTGAACGCACCTCCGCCTATTTCCGTTACCGTATCAGGGATTACCGCGCTTTTAAGTGACGAGCAGTTCACAAATGCGCTTTTTTCTATTTTTGTTACGCCATCCGATATTTCGATCTTCTCAAGGCTGCTGCAATTGCTGAAGCAGGCTGTGCTTATACTTTTACAATTCGCTGAGAGCCTGACCGAGCGCAGACTTGCACAGTACCCAAAGCAAGCCTCGCCCATTTCAATAACGCTGTCGGGGATTTCAACCCCGGACAGATCCTCGCAGCTTTCAAAAGCCATCTCGCCGAGTATTTTTATTGTCCCCGGCAGCTCTACATTCTTTATCCCCAGCTCATCACACGCCTGCTGACCTATCCGGGTCACGCTCATACCGTCTATCGTTTCCGGTATCACGAGCTTTGAGCTTTCCGTTTCTATATTGACGATCTCAACACCGTCATTTTCAACTATATATCTGTACTGTGCTCCATCGATATCTGCTGTCTTTTCCTCATTTGCGGCAGATGCCGGAATATAAGCAGCCGGTATCGATAAAGCTAAAGCTATTGCAAAAAATAATTTCTTCATACCTATTTATCCTTTCCAGTTCACCGTCATGCCGAGCGCCTCTCCCACAAAGCGCAGCGGTATATATGTGCGGTCATTTTGTATCTCCGCGGTGGTGTCCATTATTATCATTTCATTATTCACCTGCAAAATGTCCTTGCCGATGGTGATATATACTGTCCTGTCACCGCGCGTTATCGTTGCCGTTTCGGTTGCCTCGTCCCAATCGACCTTGCAGCCCAATGCCTCGGCTACTGCGCGTACAGGTATCTGAGTGCGCCCGTTTTCGTCGATATACGGGCGGGCATCGATGAAGGTTATTTCCTTATCGCCCAGTGATACCGTTATCGTTTCGCCGCCCCTTACATTTATATCCTCGGGCGCCTCCGACGGCGCAGCAGTCGCCGCGGGGGCTTCGGTCTCAGCTGTTGCATCCGGCGTTGCTGTCGGCTTCGGCGTTGCCGTAGGCGGCTCTGTGTAGCTTTCATCAACATATTTGCCGTTCTCCATCATAGGTGCATAGTCCGGATCAAAATATGTGTTCTGAAACGCGGTCTTCTGGTTGCTGTATCGGCGGTTGTTGGTAATGAGCGTTTCCGGCGACGCAAGTGTGAACTGGAACGCAGATGACCCCAGACTAAGCGCTGTGGCACTGTATTCAAAGGTGATGTTTTTCAGTCTGTAGCAGTTTGAGAACGCCATCTGACCTATCTTTTCCACACTTGCCGGAATATTCACGGCTTTAAGCTGCTCACACCCGTAAAACGCAAGCTCCTCTATTTCAGTCACGGAATTGGGGATACTTACGGATGTTATTACCTTTCCTGTAAACGCGCTGCTACCTATTGTTTTTACAGTATCAGGTATAACTATATCCGCGGAGCTGCCTACATACGCGACAAGTCTGCCGTTTTTATCAACAAGGAACGGCTCATCCTCATTGACCATGCTTTTCTGCCACGGTGTATAGCTAAACGCATTCCAAAAGCTTATCATATCATCCCTCGATAAACCGTTTACTTCCTTTAACGGAGTTTCATAAAAGGCTTTATCTCCTATATATTCCGCCCTGCATTTCAGCGTCAGGCTTTCGATGCCGGAGCGAAAGAATGCTCTTTCTTCTATCCGCTTTATATTTTCCGGTATGGTTACTGATTTGAGAGCTTTTGTATCTTTGAAACAGCCTTTATTGAGCCTTACAAGTGTTGAAGGAAGCTCTATTCTTTCTATACCCGTTTTTGAAAAAGCGTTTTGGTCAATTGCGAGAAGTCCTTCGTTCAGCTTTACATTTTTAAGCGCGGTACAATTTGAAAACGCGTGCTCGCCTATCTTTGTTACAGAATCGGGAATGACTATATTATCAAGCGAGATGCAGCCATCAAACGAATACCGCTTGATCTCGGTAAGGTCTTTCGGCAGCGTTACGCTCTTCAGGTTTACATAATCCGCAAAACTGTCTATCGTTGTCACCGTATCCGGAAAAGCGATGCTTTCCAGTCTTTCTTTTCCTACCTTATCGGAAGAAACAGCCTTTACCGGTACGCCGTTCACGGTAGCCGGAACTGTGATATCCGGATATTTTGTTCCCCTTAATGTCAAAGCAACATAGCCCTCATCCGCATTAAGATAATACCTATATGTTGAGTCATCCGCACTATGATAAAATTTAGTGCCAAAGTCATACTCATAAATATATCCGCCCTCTGATGTGTACTCCCTTTCGCCATCCTCCGCCATCACCGTTGATACGGTCAGCAGCATACCTGCCGTAATGATAATTGATAATAATTTGTTCATACCTTTTTATCTCCCTTCCTGCCCCCTTGCCCGTTGGGCATTTCCCACGCAAGCAGGGGCAACCTTAGTGTAATTATTGATCTCCGTTTTCCGCGCTGTCCTTGCCGTATACATACAGCGTAACAGACGATTCTCCCTCACCGGCAGATGTTGCATTTACCGAGTATTCGCCGCTTTTGAGCGGCACGAGCAGGCTGTCGTTTGCATTTACCTTCTCCTCATGCACGACCTCGCCTGTCGTGTCGTTTACGATACGCAGCGAAAATTCTTCATCTGCCGCCGCTTCCGTATCGCCGCCGGACACTATGACCATATTCATATCATCCGCCGCTACAAATGAGCTTTGTGATGTGTAGGTCTCGCCCTCTCCGCCGAAGGATATGTTCATGCGGCTCGACTGAGTCGAAAGATCGACCTTTGCCTTTACCGTTTCCGGATCGCGCACCGGCACAAACACCGGCGCGGGTGTAGCTCTCGGCACAGGCGATGGTGCGGCTGTTGGTGTTATGACCCGCGGCAGTGCCGAAGCCGTTATCGGCTGCCGAGTCTGCACGGGTGCCGCGGCAGGAGCAGGGGCGTTATTGCCCTGGTTCTGCTGCATGGCCG
>CAMNAT010000316.1 GCA_946531785.1 uncultured Oscillospiraceae bacterium | reverse complement strand
GTATATTATGAGCAGCTGCACCATTGTAGGCGTGCCGCGGATAACATCAACATAAAGAGTCGCGAGCCATTTGAGCGGCTTTATCTTTGAGAGCTTGCCCAAAGCTGCGAGCGTGCCGATAACCAGTCCCAGCAAAACGGCAACGAGGGATATAAGCAGCGTATAGCCGAGTCCGCTGGCAAACCATTCCCAACGCCCGTCCTTTATAAAGGTCGCGTAGAGACCTTCCTGAATCGACTGCATAAAGATCACTTCCTAAACTTAAATATATATGTCATTTTCTCATAGTCCTATATATTATAACACAACAGATGAATAATTTCAATATCTAAATGAATATTTTTTCACCCTATTTCTCTTCTTACTCTTTTGCTTTTAGCAGGCAGCTGTGCAATAACTATTGCCGCAAACATGACCATGCATCCGAGCAGCTCGCGCATGGTAAGTGCTTGTCCCAACAGCACCCATCCCGCAAGTACGGAGAATACCGATTCAAGACTCATTATAAGTGACGCGACCGTCGGATTAAGCTTCGGCTGCGCTACCAGCTGCAGTGTATATGCCGTACCGCAGGAAAGCACACCGGCATAAAGGATCGGTATCCATGAATGCCAGTCACAAAGAGGCGCCGCCCATGCTTCAAATCCTGCGCGCATATCAAAGAAAACGGCGGGAAAGATGGAAAGAATACCGCAGACAAGGAACTGTATGCAGGACATCCTCACCGGATCAGCTTTTGACCCGAAATGATCCACCACAAGTATATGCACCGAAAACACAAGCGCGCATAGCAGAAGCAGCACATCCGAGAATGTGAATCTGAATTCGCCCTTTATGCAAAGAAGATAAAGACCAAGAAGCGCGAGCACTGCGCCTATCCAGACATTTACCGAGCAGCGTTTTTTCAGGAAGATGCTGAGTATCGGCACTATTATTATGTAGCATGCTGTGAGGAACCCCGCCTTGCCTACGGAGTCGCCGAGGGTTATTCCGAGCTGCTGAAGATTGCTCGCAAGGCACAGCACGATGCCGCAGGCTATGCCGCCCGCGATGACTATGTGCTTTTCCTTGCCTTTGGGGGGCTGTTTTCCCTGCAGCCTGTCCGTGATAAGTATGACCGGTATAAGAACGATCGCACCGATAAAGGAGCGTATCGAGTTGAAGGTATAGGGGCCTACCGCGTCACCGCCGGTGCTCTGCGCGACGAACGCGGTTCCCCATATAAGCGCGGTGAGAGTAAGCAGCACTGAATTAACAAGTGTTTTTTTCATAATTATATCCTTTTCCGAAATGTATATGGCATATTCTAGCACATTTACGGCAAAAAAGCAAGCAAAAATCACAGGAAATGGATGAAAAATAAAAGGACTTGCATTTTGCCGATATATGTGGTATAATGTTTCAAAATTATACAATATGCTAAAATGGCTGCTTATGTATATTTTCAGACTGGATGTGAGAATATGGGCGAACTGCTCGAAAAATGCACAGCGGCGAAGCTTGCGGCACAGAAGATGGCGCGGGTGTCGACCGTGACAAAGGACAACGCACTCGGCGCGATAGCGAAGGCGCTTGTCGAAAGGACCGACGAGATAATCGCGGCAAATAAGACGGATCTTGAAAACGCCAGAAAGAACGGCATCCGTGAGGCTATGATAGACCGGCTCACGCTCACGCCTGAGCGCATAAAGGGGATAGCTGACGGCGTGCTTGAGGTAAAGGCTCTGTCCGATCCCATAGGCGAGGTAACGGGTATGTGGAAGCGTCCAAATGGGCTTGAGATAGGCAGAAAGCGCGTTCCGCTCGGAGTGATCGCGATAATATATGAGGCAAGACCGAATGTGACAGCCGACGCGGCGGCACTCTGTCTTAAGACCTCAAATGTAAGCATTCTCCGCGGCGGCAAGGAGGCGATAGCGTCCAACACCGCGATAATGAAGATAATGCAGGATGCGGCATATTCCGCGGGTATCCCGGAGGGCGCGCTGAACATTATCGAGGACACATCGCGCGAGACGGCTACACAGCTGATGAAGATGAACGGATATATTGATCTTCTCATTCCGCGCGGCGGCAAGGGACTGATAAAGAGCGTTGTTGAAAATGCGACGGTACCGGTGGTCGAGACCGCGGCGGGCAACTGCCATGTATATGTAGACGGTGCGGCAGATCCGGATATGGCGGAAAAGATCGTTATGAATGCCAAGGTGCAGCGCCCGTCGGTGTGCAACGCGGCGGAAACGCTTCTTATAGACAAGGCTATAGCGGACGAATTCGTTCCGCGTATATTCAAGGCGCTGCAGGCGGAGAATGTCGAGATCCGCGCGGATGAAAAGTCGCGTGCAATTTATTCCGAAAACATAGCGAAGGCAACGGACGAGGACTATTACACCGAGTACAATGACTACATCATAGCGGTGAAGATAGTTGACGGTGTCGGTGAGGCTATAGAGCATATAAATAAGTATAACACAAAGCATTCCGAGGCTATCGTTACAGACAGCTATGAGCGCGCGGAGCGGTTCCTGAATGAGATCGATGCGGCGGCTGTGTATGTGAACGCGTCAACGAGATTTACCGACGGCTTTGAATTCGGCTTCGGTGCGGAGATAGGTATAAGCACACAGAAGATGCACGCGCGCGGTCCGATGGGGCTTGAAGCGCTGACATCGATAAAATATATAGTCCGCGGCAACGGACAGGTAAGAGGTTAAACATATGAAGATCGTTGTTGCAACAAACAATCAGAACAAGATACGCGAGATACGGGAAATGTTTTCACCATTGGGGTTTGAGGTGATCTCGCAGTCTGAAGAGGGGATAGACATCGATGTTGAGGAGACCGGTGATACATTCGCAAAGAACGCGCTCATAAAGGCGCGGGCGGCGGCGATGCTCACAGATAATTATGTGCTTGCCGATGATTCCGGCTTATGTGTGGAGGCACTCGGCGGCAAGCCGGGTGTCATGAGTGCGAGATATGCAGGTCCCGATGCTACGGATGCGGATAAGATCAATAAGCTGCTCAAGGCTCTCGGTGATGAGACCGACCGCCGCGCGAAGTTCGTTTCGGCGATGGCGTTCATTTTCCCGAACGGTGATGAGCTGATGACGCAGGGAGAGGTATCCGGAGTGATCCTGCGCGAGCCGCGCGGGGAGAACGGCTTCGGCTATGATCCGGTATTCTTCAGTGACGATCTCGGCAAGACCTTTGCAGAGGCGGATGCCGAGGAAAAAAACAGCGTTTCGCACAGGGGCAGAGCGCTTGCAGCGTTATATGCTGAGCTTACAAAAAGAGAACTTAAATAAGAAAGACGAGGTTGATTATCATGGCTATGAGTGATGTCTTTATGGAGCATCTTGTCAAGAAGCAGAGGACCACTGCTGACAAGGTAAAGATAGGTCTTATTATCGGCGG
>CAMNAT010000315.1 GCA_946531785.1 uncultured Oscillospiraceae bacterium | reverse complement strand
GCCGGTAGGTGTGTGCGAATCAGAACCAATGAGTGTTTTGCCCGGTATGCCGAACCGCTCAAGATGCACCTGATGGCAGATGCCGTTGCCCGGACGCGAGAAATATATACCATGCTTCTTGGCAACCGAGCCGATGAAGCGGTGATCATCCATATTCATGAATCCGTTCTGGAGTGTGTTGTGGTCTATGTATGCTACCGATCTCTCAGTCCTTACGCGCGGAACGCCCATAGCCTCAAACTCCAGATATGCCATGGTTCCGGTAGCATCCTGCGTCAGCGTCTGATCGATGCGGATGCCTATCTCCGTACCCTTTACCATCTCGCCCTCAACAAGGTGCGCGGAAAGGATCTTTTCAGTCAAAGTCATTCCCATAATGTTTACCCCCATTTTTGTTTTCTTTTTAAACACTATATATTTTACCCTTTTTCAGCCGGTTTGTCAAGCGTTACCGTCTAAATAGTCTGTACAGCCTGTACCCGATATAAAAGAATTCTTCACGAGCCAGAAACGGAAGCTTTGTTTTTATACTGCGATACATTGAGGTCTCAGTCGGTGAGCTGTACGCCGTGATGCCGTAATCATGAGCCATGAGCATTGCGCGCTTCATATGCAGCGGATCGCTGACGATGATCGCGGTATCAAGCTTTTTCTCATCCATTATTGCCTTTGCATATTGAAGATTTTCCTGCGTTATGGTTGATCGCTTCTCAATGAAAATGCTGTCCGCAGGTACACCCAGACTTACGGCATAGGTTTTTGCGGCTTCCGAATCGGAAGCCTTGTTCCCGTCGGCAACACCGCCCGTCATTATCAAAGCCTTTGCGTAGCCCTCATTATAAAGCCTGACAGCGTGGTTTATGCGCTCTCGATACACCGGCGAGACAACGCCGTTATCAGTCTCCGCGCCCAGAACGATGATAACATCCGCATTGCGCTTTTCGTCTACCCTGCTATAGCTGTATATACCCGCCGTCGTCGCGAATATATAAGCAACTATAGCTAAAAGCCCGGAGAAGATGATCGCTTTTATATATTTTTTCATTATTGTTTAACTAATAGATCCCTTTGCACTTTTGGTTTACTCTATATTTGCCATACTGTTTATTATTGACAGATCCAGCACATTATCACCTGTCATTGATTTAAGAGAAAATGTTTTCATTAAATCTTCATAATACTTTTCTTTTTCTTCACTATGTGCCACCGCACATAGCCAATAATATATATCATTTTTTTGATAGAGGTGTTCAATAACATATCCTTCGCTATAATACTCTCTGAAAATGTATTTATCTCCATCCGAATTTGTTTCTATACTTACTGTTATATTTTTGGTATTATTGTTTAATATTTCATAGTAATATTCATCAATGGTTTCCTTTGACCCATCTGTTCCCAAAGGATAGGTTTCTATAAAGAAATTTGAATCGGCAAAGAAGGTTATTTCATGATCTTCCGTATAATTAAAATTCTTTATTCCGCCTGCAGGCATAGCAATACTCCATCCCATGCGGCTGTTGGTGATAGTATCCTTGTTCCTCGCAGAATAGACATGTCTTTCCGCTTTGATATTTCCTTTATCATACTCTATATCAGCGCCTAATGCTTCAACTATACTATCTAACGGCACCATTGTTGTATCATTCTCATTCACTAACGGAACCTCAGATAATACGGTATTCTTTTCATTGCAGAACATCGAATCCCCTATAGTATAAACAGCCTTTGTTCCTGAACATTTAATATAAACTTTATACGGCTCCGTATCACCCTGCCAATCGACTTCTGCTCCCAAAGCTTCTGCTACAGCTCGAACCGGAACCATGATCGTGTTACTATCTGTAACATACGGTTTCTCGATTTTTATTTGATATTCATTTATGTACATATATTCATTTCCAACGCTGAATTCTATCGTTCTTATTTCATCAGCGTTGGATGCAGATGCCATTATTCCTGTTATAAATAAGATGAGTGTAACAAATATACTGTGTTTTATATATCTCATTCTGTTCCTCCCAGCTAAAGTTATTTAACGGCAAGCAGGCTGAAGCCTAGTCGTCTCAAAATGCCTCTTTGTCCTCGCCGGTTTCCATGTTATATATTCTTAGTTCCGGAAACGAACCCTCCGTATCGGTATATTCATAATAATACACCAGATTATCATATACATTATATGAATATATTCTCTTGCCATGTATGACCTCGTTCAGCTCCCCCGTTTTAGTGTCAAAACAATGCAGACGCAAAAAGCCGGCAACATAATAAATTTTATCACCTAAAACTCTGAACTTTGCCGCGATCCTTCTGCCTCCTCTGCCTGTAAGATCCTCAATACCTGTATTGCCATCTAATTTATATCTGAATATCGATGCCCATTCCGGCGCCGCGATGAAATATATATTATCATCATCGACCGCAATATTAGATACATACACCTGATCTCCGTGAATGGTATTTTCGGCATTAAAGCTTTTTATCGTTTCAGCAGCTATGATCTCCTTGTTTGTTTTGGTTTTTATATTATATCTGAATATTCCGGTCGAGCTGCCATCATATTCCCGCAATGAATAGTAGATATTGTTCTTATCAACATCTATACTCGTTACGCCCTTTTTTATGATCTCCGCGTCTCCGTTGTTAAATCTATACAGTTTTCCTTCTATTAAGGCATAAATACCGTTTTCGATTTTCATTATCCTATAATCAGGAGACAATGTTTCACCGCTGTAATCACGCATGCTTTCGCCGTCCTCGGCTGTTATTGCAGCCTCATATCTCGGTTTCAGATCATCATTGGTTATACTGTATATGTGCGATATTTTATCATCTGAAGTGCTCTTTCCGTAATAAATCCTGTCATCTGTTAAGTACATTCTCACAACTCCGCAGAAGTTGGTTTCCGCATTTGTTATGTTATCAATATACTCTTTTTCTTTATTTTCACAATCATATCTGAAAAGGTCTGTATTTCTGTAGGTAAAGTCATAATAATATATATATTTACCACACTTCAGCACATATCCATAATCATCATAGCCATTTTTATCTGACAAATTATTTTCATTCGCTTTAGCGCATCCGAACAAAAACGCTGATATGACGACAAATACTATTATTGGACAGATATTTTTAATTTTAGCGCTCATCATAACTGAATTCCCCCTTCTCGATTTCGTTCTTTATCCACGTTATTATTTATCTAATTAATCTCTTTACTCTTTTATAATTACCATTATATAGTTTTATCGGGACTATGTCAAGCTTTGATTTGATTGTCCTCGGTTTTTGAATGCGCGAAGATTTTTAGTATTGATGTAAAATTTCAGTTTAGCGGAGTAAGAACCCCCCGTCACGCCTACGGCGCGCCACTCTTCAGCTACGGCGTTTGTTGCTACGCAACACGCCTACGAAACGCAAGCGTTTCG
>CAMNAT010000314.1 GCA_946531785.1 uncultured Oscillospiraceae bacterium | reverse complement strand
ATGAGGATATTATTGATCTCCCCCATCCGTCATCAAAGAAGCATCCGCGGATGCCGGCAATGAACCGCGCGGCGCAGTTTGCCCCGTTTGCTGCGCTGACAGGCTTTGAGGATGCGGTAAAAGCCACCGCGGACGCGGTGCAAACAAAAGAAGAAGATGCGTAAAAGCCCGCGCTTTTACGCATCTTTGCATTATGCTCTGTTCACTGCCGCCATCGCCGCTCCGACGATTCCGGCATCGTTAAACAACTCCGCTATTTTTATCTCCGTTTTCGGCATATATTTATTATAATCGTTTTCATATACAAATTTCTTTATCGGAACAAGCAGCTCATCGCCCTCCTTGCTGATGCCGCCGCCTATGACGAACATTTCCGGCTGGAAAATGTTTATCATATTGCTCACGCCCTCGGCTACATATCTTATATACTGCGCCTTTACCTCACGAGCCGCCTTATCGCCTGCCTTTGCGCATTCAAACGCCGTCCTGCCGCTGATCTTGCCATGCTTTTTCACCCACTCGTTCATCATTGAATCCGGGTGCTCCTTCATCTTCTCCCCGGTCTGCTCTATGAGTGCTGTCACAGATGCATAGCATTCAAGACACCCCTTCTTTCCGCAGGTGCAGGTCTTTCCGTCAAGGACTATCGATGAATGACCTATCTCCGCTCCGGCGCAGTTGAAGCCGCGGTATATTTTTCCGTTTATTATGATGCCGCCGCCGACACCCGTTCCTAGCGTCATGAATATATAGCTTTCCGCGCCGTTGCCGTTGGCTATGTACTCGCCGTACGCTGCGGCGTTCGCGTCATTCTCGATATTCACGGGAGCATCTATATACTTTCTGAACTCGTCTGCTAACGGTACATGATCCATCTTTATATTATTGGCATATACCACCATGCCGCGTGAATTGTCAACAGTACCCGGACAGCCGATCCCTACCGCTTCTATATCATCTATGCCGTATCCGGCATCCGCTGCGAGCTTCTTCGCAAGCTCCGCCATATCCCTTATTATCTCGGAATAATGCCGCTCTTTTATAGTCGGCACGCTGCCCTTGCATACGATCCTGCCGTTTTCATCAACGACACCTGCCGCTATATTTGTTCCGCCTAAATCGATCCCTATATACATGATATGTCTCCTTTTACGCTAATGTCTATAAGGAGAGTATATACCATTTCGACAGAAATTTCAATACAAATCTTAAAATAATATCATAAAATAAGGAGTCCGCACAGCGAACTCCCTATTTATCAAATCAGATGTCAAGTCCCTCTATCACCTTTTCCAACGCGTCCGCAGACTTCTGCAAGGCATCTTGCTCCTCATCACTGAGGCTGATAGGCACAGCCGCCTCTATCCCGTCCTTTCCGACTATCGCCGGAACGCTGAGCGGAACTCCGTCTATCCCGAACGCGCCATGCTGTATATGCGATACCGGCAGCACGGATTTCTGATCCAGCACTATAGCCTCGCAGATGCGGCGCACCGACATCGCTATACCGTAATATGTCGCCTTTTTCTTTTCTATTATCTCATACGCGCTGTTTTTTACGCTCTCCGCAATATCATGCATCGCCTTTATGTGGTCATGGTGACCGCGCATCTCGCAGAAGTCATTGAGCGGAACACCCGACACATTCGCACTGCTCCATGCGGCTATCTCGCTGTCGCCATGCTCACCCAGGATAAACGCGTGCACGCTGCGGCTGTCAACACCCAGATGCTCGCCAAGGATATATTTAAGTCTTGCGGTATCGAGCACTGTTCCCGAGCCGAACACCCTGTTCTCCGGCAGACCGCTGAGCCTTGCCGCCGCATAGGTCAGGATGTCCAACGGATTTGCAACTATAAGCAGTATCCCCTGAAAATCGCGCTTCTTGAATTCGGGTATTATCTTCCCGAAGATGCCAACATTCTTCTTCACCAGATCAAGCCGAGTTTCGCCCGGCTTCTGCCCCGCGCCCGCGGTTATGATGGCTATTGACGCATCGGCAGCGTCATCATAATTCCCGGCATATATCTGCATCGGCTTTGCAAACGGCAGTCCGTGGCTGATATCGAGCGCTTCACCCTCTGCCTTATCCCTATCGGCATCTATCAACACGATCTCGGAAAACAATCCGCTCTGCATCAGTGCAAATGCCGAAGCGGAGCCTACAAATCCGCATCCTATGATCGCCGCTTTCCGTAAATTAACTTCCACACATTTCTCTTTCATGTCGTGCACCTCCCAAAAACCATTTTCTATATTATTGCCTGTTTCAGACTATTCAATCAATTATTTTCCCGTCTCTTGATATCGTTACGACCTGCCACGGAATGAATTTGCCGCTGTTCTGCAGCGCTCTTTCTGCCGCCAGCTGCAGGCCGCCGCAGCACGGCACCTCCATGCGCACTATCGTGACGCTCTTTATATTGTTATTTGAAATAATCTCCGTCAGCTTGTCGGTATAGTCGATATCGTCAAGCTTCGGACAGCCTATAAGAGTAATTTTACCTTTCATAAAATCCTCGTGCATATTTGCGTATGCATATGCAGTGCAGTCCGCTGCGATCAGCAGCTTTGCACCGTCATAAAACGGAGCCGATGTCGGCAACAGCTTGATCTGCACAGGCCACTGATTAAGTCTTGATATTGGCTTTACAGAATTATGTATGCTCTCCTCCGTCTCATTTTGTCTGTCGAACTGCATAAAGCGTGAGCCCGGGCAGCCGCCCTTGTGATGATGCTCCATATGTGATCTCTCCTTTTCCATTTGGCTTTTCTTTACCGCTGCTTCGTCATATTCAGGCGCTTCGCGCTCCTCAAACGTTATCGCGCCCGTCGGGCATGCCGGCAGGCAATCGCCGAAGCCGTCGCAGAAATTCTCCCGCATAAGCCTTGCCTTGCCGTCGACCATGTCTATAGCTCCCTCATGACACGCATTTGCACACACTCCGCAGCCGTTGCATTTTTCCTCGTCTATATGTATTATTTTTCTGAGCATTGTTATATACCCCCTTGACTTTATGTATGTATTATACTATAATTCAATATATAAGTCGGTTGTTATAACCACATTTTATAAAAATTTTTTTCGGGAGGCGGCTATGGATATACGGCTATTACAAAAAAGCGCTATTTTTAAAGGTATGACCGAGGATGAGATACTTTCTGCTTTGAAAGCGATACCCACGACCGAAAAGGAATACAAAAAAGATGCTGTTATCATGAGCGCCGGAACGGTGCCGCAGTCTATGGGTCTTGTGACACAAGGCAGCGTTACGATTGAGACAAATGATATATGGGGAAACCGCACTATATTGAGCCATGTCGGAGCAGGCGGATTCTTTGCCGAGACCTATGCTCTGCTCGATAACGAGGTCATGCTCGTTGATGTCATTGCAAACGAAAACTGCCGTATCCTCTTTTTCAGGATAGGCAGTCTCGCT
>CAMNAT010000313.1 GCA_946531785.1 uncultured Oscillospiraceae bacterium | reverse complement strand
TCTGTATATCCACACAGAATGGAAGTATCCGCTGCAGTATCTCATCATGCAGATCCAGAAGAATATACAGTACGTACAGCAGAACGCGGCTCAGGCGGGAGTACAGACAGACGGCCTTGTTCCGGCTGAGACGGTACAGATGGCAACGGCAGTTGTAACCATAGGACCGATCATACTTCTGTATCCGTTCCTGCAGAAATACTTTGTACAGGGTCTTACAGTTGGTTCTGTCAAGGGTTAATAAGGAGGCAGCTAATGAATAAAATACTGAAAAGAATAATATCATTCGGATCTGCGGCAGCGATTGCCGCACCGCTACTTGCCGGCTGCGGACTTTCGACAGCTGTAGACAATGATACCATAAAGGTCATGCTGTCCGGTCAGAAGCCTACAGGCTGGGATCAGGTGATAGAGGAATATAACAAGAAAGGATTGCCGAAAACAGGAGTCAATCTCGATGTTGAGTGGATCTCTCCCGGTGATTACAAGGAGAAACTGAACCTCAGAATGATCGGCTCCGAGAATTATGATCTTGTGTTCGATGCACCGTTCAACAAGCTCAGGACCTTTGCGGCATATGAGATGTATGTTCCGCTTGAGGACTATATAAAGAGCGGTAAATATCCGAATCTCACAAAGGCATTTCCGGAAAAGATCGCGGATGCAAACCACTATTTCGGACATCTGTACGGTCTGCCGATGATGCGTACATATGGTAACGGTATTGACTGTGTATACTATCGTAAGGATATTGCTAAGAAGTATAACATAGGCAATGGTGGTCAGATAGACAGCTATGATGAGCTGCAGAGATTCTTTGAGGCTGTCTTGAACGGCGAGGAGGCTCAGAAGAACATGATCCCGTTCGGCGTTACCGGTCCGAGAGGCTTCTTCAGCCTGTTCACCCCGAATGGTGTTGACCTTGCAAAGAATCATGTAGTAAGAATGAATCTCGGTGCGATGGCTTATGTTCTTCTGAATGAGAACAATACTGAGGTCGTTGATATAGTTTATGAGGGTGAAGAGCCGGAAAGCTTTGCGAAGTTCCCGGAGAAGTATCATGACGGCGAGATCTTCGGCATGGCGCGCCTGAAGAAGCTGCGCGAGTGGAACAAGTATCTTGAAAGAGATTCACTCAACCGCAAGGATTCATGGGCAATGTTCACAGGTGCTAAGGCGGCTGCTATGGTCGATAACCTCGACACATATGAGCAGAAGATATCTGATATGAAGTCGGCTATACCTGAGGCCGAGGTAGGAATATTCATTCTTAATGATGATGTAAGGGCAAAGAAGCCTGAGGCAAGGTTGACGGATCTACGCGGAAATAACTATATCTGTATCCCCGCATGGTCAAAGAAGGTCGATAAGGTTCTCACATTCCTTGACTGGATGTATTCAAGCTCAGAGAATCACGATCTGTTTGAGCTTGGTATAGAGGGTGTTAACTGGAAGGCTGTAGGCGAGGACAAATATGAGCAGCTTACACCGGCTGATAGGGATAAGTATTCATTCCCCGGCTATGTTCTCACATGGAATCCGAACTTTGTACGGTTCCAGACGTCATTGCCTGAGGATATCTACGAATACAAGAGCTATGACCTCGAGGAAAATGCATACTACGAGAGCCCGCTGGCAGGTTTCACCTTCGATGCGTCAAAGCTCCAGACAGAGACATCTGTTATCTCGGGTATAACATCAAAGGTGGCGACAGCCCTTGAGCATGGCGCGCTTGATGATCCGGTTACTGTGAAGAGAAAGAACATCAAGGAATGTCTGAATAACGGCTTAACTGTTATACGCGAGGAAGCAAAGCGTCAGATAAATGAGTTCTTAAAGGCAAAGAACAGTAAATAATGATATTGAGCGATTGCGACCTCGCAATCGCTCAAACTATAGAGAGGTAAATATTATGATAAAACTTAGTGATATTGAAAAGAAGTGGGTCGATGAGACCTGGAACAAGATCGACTCAAAAATGAAGCTCGTAGATGCAAAGAACATTAATAAGATCCCATATACAGTCGATGAAAACGGAGATTTTGATGATTGCGCGACCGGGAAATGGCCGTATGATATATCGTGGTGGACAAACGGCTTCTGGCCGGGATATATGTGGCTTTTATATGTAGGCACAAAGGACGGGGTCTATAAGACAGCGGCAGAGAATGCCGAGGAGCTTCTTGACAAAGCGTTTGAGGAGTATGATCATCTCCATCATGATGTCGGCTTTATGTGGCATATAAGCGCCGGTGTGAACTATCGTCTTACCGGAAATAAAAAGTCAAGGCTTCGTGCGCTCTATGCGGCGGACTTCCTTGCAGCGCGTTATAATGCGGCAGGAAGGTACATACGCTCATGGAATGCGGATTCCGATACAGACGGATATAATAAGCTTATAATAGACTCGATGATGAATATCCCCATGCTGTATTGGGCAGCAGAGGAGCACGGAGACGCACGATACAAGCAGATGGCGGTGAACCATGCCGATACGGTTATGGGAACTCATATAAGACCTGACGGCACCTCGCATCATATAGTTGAGGTCGATCCGAAGAGCGGCGAGCCGATGCTTGCATTGGGCGGTCAGGGCTATGAGCTGGGCTCGACTTGGACACGCGGACAGGCGTGGGCGATCTACGGCTTTACGCTTTCATATATCCATACAGGCGATGAAAAGTATCTGATGACAGCGAAAAAGGTAGCAAATGCCTTTATAGCTTGCGCCGCACAGCAGGATTGGAAGGTGCCGCTTGATTTCCGTCAGCCGCCGGAGCCTGTAATATATGACACGACCGCCGCTGCATGCGCGGCCTGCGGACTTATCGAGATCGCAAAGACCTGCTCGGAATATGATGTGAAGAATTACCTTAACGCAGCCTTGAAGCTGCTCCACGCAATAGATGAGGGGGCGGCTGATTATACGACAGATAATGATAATCTGCTGAACTACGGCTCCGAGGCATACTATCCGGGCAGAGGCGAGGCAGGTCTTAACACCGCTATTATCTACGGTGACTATTACTATACAGAAGCGATATATAAACTGAAGGGTTTTGAACCGTTGTTCTGGTAAGGAGGACAGTATGGCTAAGAAATATATAACTGCTATACTTGCCGCGGCAATGGCTGCGTCGGTGATGCCGGCAGCGCCTGTCACGGCAAAGAATGAAGATGTGATCATGGCTGATATTATTGATAAACTGGTTCTTGGAGACAGTGGGTCCGAGTCGGCTCATGCCTTCAAGGAAAAAAATACTGTTACGGGAACGGATACTAAGCTCGAACCTCAGTATAAGGACGAAAACGGAATTTGGCAGGGCGGCGGTCTCGGTGACGGACTGAGCTATCGTCAGATGCCTGTACCGCCCGAGGGCGAGGATGGCATGATCCAGTTTACGCTTGATGCTGCGCCGGGACAGATAACATATATAACGCTG
>CAMNAT010000312.1 GCA_946531785.1 uncultured Oscillospiraceae bacterium | reverse complement strand
GCTCGTCAGCCACAACTCAGCACAGGAGGGCAGCACAACAAGCTATTGGGCGGGTGATATGAACAACAAAGCTGTTCCGATCGATTATATAATAGAACGCCGCGGTGATGTTGTTGAATACTGGTACAGTCTCGATGGCGGAAAGACATATTCACAGACCTCAAAGGCTGTCAATACGATCCCGGCGAATGCCGCAATGTATGTAGGTGTTGCCATGACTTGTCAGGGCGGCGAGGTAAATACGGCACATTTTGAAGATCTTACAATAGATGGTAATCTTGCCGGGAAGAGTATCGATGTCGGTGACACTGTAACGATTGACTTTACAGCTTCGGATAAAGACGGTGACGAGCTTACATATGAGTACGATATACCGGATGATGCTGTAGTAAAGGATAATACAGTAAGCTTCACTCCGTCATACGGCGGCAGCTTCCTGTTCACAGCAAGCGTTAACGACAAATATCACAGCGAGCCTGTAAGAAAGGTCGTCAAGGTCAATGTGAACGGCGGTGTTAAGGTGTACATAAACGGTTCACCGCTCGAAAGTGATGTTGCGCCTTATATTTCAAATGAGTGCACACTGGTTCCGATACGCGCGATCAGCGAAAGACTCGGCGCAACAGTAAACTGGGATGCAGTAAAAAGAAATGTCATCATAGAGAAGGACGGAACGGAGATCGTTCTTGTGATCGATTCGGACTCAGCATTGGTTGATCATACTCCCATAAGTCTTGAGCAGCCTGCTGTTATAACACAGAGCAGAACGATGGTTCCTATCAGATTTGTTGCAGAGGCTTTAGGCTGCAAGGTCGATTGGGACGAAGAAACAAAAACCGTAACTATCACAGAATAAGGAGTAGAATATGTATATAGGTATAGATCTGGGCGGCACAAATATTGCCGCGGGACTGGTCTCTGACAAAGGAGAGATAATCCTGAAGGATTCGGTCCCTACAAACAGTGAAAGACCCACCGGTGAGATCGTTAAGGACATGGCAGAGCTTGCCTTGAAGCTTATAAAGGAAGCGGGATACACGCCGTCGGATATCGACGGCGTGGGCATCGGCTGTCCGGGCACCATCGACTTTGAAAAGGGTGAAGTTGTATATTCAAATAATATCAGAATGGAGCATTATCCGCTAGCAGTCGAGTTCAGAAAGCACCTTGATCTGCCTGTGCGTGTGGATAATGATGCCAACTGTGCCGCAATGGGTGAATACATAGTTAACGGTGATAATGCCGGAAGCTTTCTGTTTATCACCCTCGGTACCGGTGTAGGTGGCGGACTTGTACTTAACGGCAAGGTGTATCGCGGCTTCAACGGTGCGGCGGCTGAGCCGGGGCATATAACGCTTGTGTCGGGTGGCGAGCCATGCACCTGCGGAAAATGCGGCTGCTGGGAAAGCTACGCATCTGTGACAGCGCTTATCCGCGATACGAAGCGTGCGATGGATAAGGCTCCGGAAAGTCTTATGCACAGCATTGCAGCCGAAGAGGGCAAGGTCTCGGGGAAAACCGCATTTGCGGCTGCGAAGCGCGGCGATAAGGCAGCAAAGGCTGTTGTTGATCAATATATCCGTTATATCGCAGACGGCATCGTAAGCTGTGAAAACTTCATCCAACCCGAGATAACCGCCATCGGCGGAGGTATAAGCCGTGAGGGGGATTATATCCTTGATCCGGTAAGGGAATATGTCGGCAAAACCGGATTTAACAAGTTCATGCCCAAGGGCAGGATCGTTACAGCAAAGCTGTTTAATGATGCCGGTATAGTCGGAGCAGCAGCTATTGCAAATGAAAAATAAGTCTTTTTTATAAAAGCAATGATAGGATGGGAGGTGTCTGATTGCCTGAAAACCATTTTAAGGATCACTTGGCAGACAGTGTATTGAAATTCAGCATAGGCCGTTCGGAAATCAAGGTTTTGAGCTTTAAAAAGGAAGATAAAAGGAACGACTTTTTCGGACGCATACATGCTAAAAACTATTATGAGCTGAGATATGTGGCATGCGGTAAGGGTGTCTTACTGACAAAGGATAAAAAGCATTTGCTTAAGAAAGGGAATATGTATCTTATCAGACCCGAGCGGCTTTATCACACATATTCCGAGGATAATAAATTTATAGAATATGGCATGATCTTTCAATTTGTGGATCGCGGGAATGAGCTTTCGCATATTTTCTCGTCACAGCCTGTAATAATACATGACTCTACGTATGAGTGTGAGAGCTACATCAGAAACATTGAGAGTGAATTGGCAGAATTGCACAGCTTTTGGGCGGATAAGGTTATAAACGATATTAAATCCTTATTGATATATCTTATACGAGATATCAATAAGGATATTGCGCCGGCGACTGTGCCTGAGGCTGCTAAGGACGACAAGTATTGTATCCTGGTTGATGCTGAGTTTATGTTAGGTCTTCAGACTATTACACTTAAACGGCTCAGCAACCTCCTTGGACTGAGTGAACGGCAATGCCAGCGCTTTTTGATGAATAATTACGGGATGTCGTATTCAGAAAAGCTGCTGCAGGCGAGAATGATAAAAGCAGCTGATTATCTTGCTTTTACAGATTTGGATATACAGTCCATCGTTGAGAAGGTCGGCTACTCAGAGAACTCATATTTCAGCCGGATATTTAAAAAGTATTACGGCATTACACCAGGTGATTACAGGAAGAAAAACAGACGATATTGATCATTTACAAAGATCCGCTTTTCGCGGGTCTTTGTTTTTCAATAATACGACACAGCTTTTTGATATCTGTCGCATGTATCTATATTATTTTTATAGATTTCATGATAAAATATATAAGATAATGGGCTATAATTGTATGTTTTGTCAGATATAGAAGTTAATCGTTAAAAACCAAAGTTGAATGCAAAAATCGACTATGTTAAAATATTATAAGATAATAGGATCATTATAGATAAATTTAAGGGGGCGGTCCGGTGTTAAAACGAGTGACAAGTTCGCTGATTGCGACTGCAATGCTTATGTCTGTATTGCCTGTGATATCACATGCGGATAACAGACGGAGCTTTGGCTTTGAAGAGAATGAGAGCGAGTGGATCATAAATTCCACTGATGGCAGAACATCCTCCGGATATGACAGATACACAAAGCATTCGGGGGAGCGATCTTATAGGTTTGAGGCGCCGACATCCACTGCGCTGGAATCTGAGTATGCATCGATAGCCAAGAGCTTTGATGTGTCCTATGGCAGCGCTTACAAGGTCGGAATATTTTACCTTTTAAGCAAGGATTATTCCAGACTTAACGGCAGCAAGGGCGGCGCTGTGTTCACATACACCATGTATGACCGCAACAATATCGAGATACCGGATTCCGGATATGAGTATTACATAGAGCAGCCGTCCTATGATGAGGATGATCCTGATGATATACCTTGGCAGGGAAATGATTTTTATATAATCCCGACA